>WFMO01000126.1 GCA_015489055.1 Helicobacteraceae bacterium
AAAAAACAACGGCATAATAAAAAGATTTATAATTATTGCAAAAATAAACTTTTTCAAGGAAACCCACTTCAAGAGTGTTTCGCTTGTTTATTATAGCACGTAATATAAAGTTTACTTTTAGGCAACATCATGTGCTAAATATTTACCTTTATATATTTGAGCTATAACATCTTGTTTTATTTTTGTAGATGAGGTAAGCGGATTATAAGTTACTTGAATTATTTTTGCACCCTTTGATTTAAGGTACTTTTCAACAGCAATATTATGTGGTTTACTTCCCCAATCTTCCCCTATGACAAAGATATCAACATCTAACTTTTTACAATTTGACACGTAGTCAAGTGTTTCATATGATACAACATCATCAACACATTTTAAAGCTTTTAACATCTCCATTCTCTGTTGTAAGGGGATGACGGGCACATTCCTTTTGTATGAGCCTACTACTTCATCAGAAGCGACACCTACTATAAATGTATCGCCTAATGTTTTGCAATATTCTAACAAAGCCAAATGACCTACATGTAACAAATCAAAAGTACCAACAGTATATACAGTCATAATTTAATCTCCTTTAGTTCATAGCTAACTTGACGCACTTCTACATGGCAGAGTCATCAAAATATTATTAAAATTATCTTTTTGGATAAAGCGAGAGAACATTCACTATATGGAGTTAAATAGTATATGAGGTCAGTTAGTAATATGATTTATGGTATAGTACCATTATTATACTAAATGTTTAGTATAATTTTAATTTATTTATTTTCAAAGGACTCTCATTAATGCCAAAAGCAGATATGAAAACAACAAAAACACAACAACCAACTATTCTTTCTTATGTGAGGGATCTTCCAAATCTTTTATCACTCTCAGGATTGGCCTGTACGCTACTTGCTATTTACTCTTCTATTTTAGGTCACTATTTTATCGCTATGATCGGAATGGTTTGGGCTGTTGCTTTTGACTGGGCTGATGGATTGGTGGCTAGAAAACTAAAAGGTAGAACAGCTACCGATGCCAAATTTGGTGGACAACTTGATGTTTTGATAGATATAGTAAGCTATGGTGTTACACCAGCCATCTTACTTTTAAGTTATGGACATTTTGAGCCTGCGTATCTCATAGGTGCTTTTATCATGATTGCAGCAGCGGCTATTCGTTTGAGTTATTTTAGCACTTATGGATTGGCAGGCGGCACAAAATATACAGGTCTTGCTTTGGATAATAATAGTCTAATTTTAGTTTTTATATTTTTATTTGAAAGTTTTTTTACACATGAAGCTTTTTCCATAGTTTTATATATTAGTGGTGTTGGACTTGCCATTTTGAATGTATCTGAGATTAAAACACCAAAACTTTCAGGAAACCCTAGAAATGTTTATCTGTTAGGAGCCTATACTCTTAGTATAACAGCTATTTACGGCTTAAGATTTCTATAAAAATTACTAAAAGCAGATACCTAATTTTTTTTATTTGAGATATAAGATCGTTTTAACTGCATTGAATAAAGCCAATAAAAAAACAACGGCATAATAAAAAGATTTATAATTATTGCAAAAAACAATCCTCCCATAATGGCGATTGCCATATCTTGTATTATCTGAGTCCCGCTTCCTATAGCTAGCGCAATAGGTAAAAGCGCAAAAGCGTTTGAGAACATAGTCATTAAAACCGGTCTCATTCTCACTCCTATAGCATGGACTATTCTTTTTTTCTCATCAGGATTTTCATTTTTTTGATAAAAATCATATATAAGAACATTATTGTTTATAACTATGCTTAAAACTATCAGCATTCCCATTAAAGAGGTGATGTCCAGTGGTTTACCGGTTATCTTTAGTGCTAAAAATACACCTGCAAGCGTTACAACTAGGGCAAGTAAGATTGTAACGGATATGCGTAGTGAGCTAAAATAAAGAAGTAAGCCGGTAAAAATAATAAGTAAAGCAAAGCCAATTACATATCCCATCTGTTTAAATGATTTTTGTTGTTGTTTGTAAAATCCGCCTATTTGTATATTGATATTTGCAGGAAGTTTTATGTGAGAAAGTTTCTGTTTTATATTGTGTATCACAGTTGACATATTATTTCCGGCAAACCTAATCCCAATTACAGATACGGTTGATAGATTATAGTGCGTGATTTGAGGGACTTTTGTTTGATATTTTATGGTTGCTACAAAATTAAGCGGTATATTTTTGTGTAGTTTTGGTGAGTAGATAAGCAGCTCTTTTTGCAGATATATAATCGGATCTACCGTAGGACGGCTCATAAATACTCTGACATTTATTATCTTGTCGCCTTTCATAACTGAAGCTATTATTTTGCCATAATATAAAGAACGGATTTGTGTCTGTAGCATTTTTGCACTTATGCCGTAAAGCGCTAAAGCATTGTTTTTTAATCGTACATTTATTGCAGCAGAAGAGTAAGATGTCTGCACATTGACTTCATTGATATTTCTAATACCCATAAAAACTTTTTTTAATTTTCTACTCTCTTTGATCAGCTCTTGTGAATTTGAACCAAACAGACGTATAGTAATTGGTGCGGCTCCTGCTCCCATGATATCACCGAGTCTGTCCCCTAATACTTGAGATAGACCCAAATCAACAAGATTTGGTATAGCGGCTTGCAGCTTTTTGCGAAATTCACTCATCACTTCAAATGAACTTCTAGTGCTTGATTTTTTTAAAGTTACTAAAAAATCACCAATATTTGTTGGAGTTGAAATATTTCCCAAAGAGGTTCCAACGCGCATGGTCCAATCTTTAACCTCAGGGGTGTTGTCAAAGATCTTTTCAGCGATCTGGAACTCTTTCACGCTTTGTCTTAATGATATACCTGAAGGTAGAGTGAAATCAACGACAATGTTTCCCTCGTCCCATTTTGGTAAAAAAGTTGACGGAGTGCTTTTAAAGAGATAAAAACTTATAGCAAATAAAGCAAGAAGCAAAGGCAGGGATATCCATGAGAAAGATAATGCTTTATGTAAAAACGATTTATATTTTTCAACAAAAGGTTCCATAAAATCAGGCTTGCTCTCAGGCTTATTTGGTAGAGCAATAAAAGCTACTATGGGCGTTAAAAAGATAGCTATTATCTGAGATATAATATAAGTAGCCACTAAAACAAAAGCGAGTTGTTTATAAAATAGTCCGACTACTCCGCTAACTAAAAGTAACGGTATAAAAACCAGTATAGCAAGAGTGGTGGCAACTGCCATAATGGGTAAAATTTCGCGTGAACCAAAGATAACAGCTTCTTTTTTTGTCATGCCGCCTTTAAAATGCCGTTCAATATTTTCGATGACTATAATCATCTGATCGATTAATCCGCCAAGAGCTGCCGCCATGCCCCCAAGAGAAAAGATATTAAACCCTATACCAAAGAGTTTCATGCCTATCATAGTAATTAGAAATGATATTGGTATAATCACAAGCGAGACAAGAGAGAGTTTTGGTTTTCGTAAAAAGAAAAATATAACAAGTACGGCAA
>WFMO01000127.1 GCA_015489055.1 Helicobacteraceae bacterium
AGACGCAACTGTCCATGAGCGGATGGGTGCTGGGGTCCAAAGTTTAAAATAGCTTCATTATCTTCACGCTCAAATGTTATATTTTCAAAAAACGGTCTTAATCTATTTGGTTGCTGCATATTCTACTACCTATCTCTATCTGTAATAATTGTAGATTTATTTTCATCAAACTTATCTATCATAAACACGCCGCCCTCTTCTTGATAGGCTAAAGGCTGTTTTGGTTCATTGCCTGTAATTTTTGTTCCTTTTGGAACTTCATGACCTAATCGTGCAAAGCGCTCGCTATCATACCTGTCAACTCTGGCGGTATCGCGAATCTCAGGACCTATAATTTCTCGCGCCTCTTTACCGTAAATCTTATCTACCTCATACCATGCGGCAAACTCGTCACCCTCCAGCGGATAAGTTTTAAGTAACGGATAGCCTTCCCAATCATATGGCATTAAAATACGTTTTAAAAATGGATGATTATTTGCTTTTATCCCAAACATATCATACATTTCTCTTTCAGACCAATCAGCGCTGCGAAAGAGCTTTTCAACGCTATTGATTGCTTCATCTTTATCTATAAAACATTTTATGCGAATACGTTTTCTTTTTTCCATTGATAATAATTGATAAAAAATCTCAAACTGATTTTGTTTAGCCAACCAGTCAATAGCACTCATTTCAGAGAGCTGTGTATAATCCAGTTTATCCCGCAATAACTCCAAAACTTTATAATTATCGCTTGCATTAATATACACGACCATCTGTCCTATTTGGATATAGGCATCATGAATTGTAAAGTTTTCTTTTAAGACGGACAAATCAGAAGCGAAAACCTCATCACTACCGACATCTTGTTTTGGTACCTGTGGAGATACATAAAATCTATCTGTATAATAAGGCTTCGCTTGTACATCATCTTTAGGTTTGTAAGTTCTCATCTATATCAACCTCTTTTTCACTTGTGATTTATCTGCTTTTTGAGCTCTTATCTTTTTTTGCAGCAACATAACGCCATACTGCAGTGTCTCAGGACGCGGTGCGCAACCTGGCAGGTATAAATCAACAGGAATTATCCTATCAACACCTTGAACGGTAGAGTAAGTGTTAAACATGCCACCTGTATTTGCGCAAGAACCCATAGAAATAACCCATCTAGGTTCTGCCATTTGGTCATATAGTCTTTTAATAAATTCGGCATGTTTTTTTGTTAGTGTTCCAGCAACTATCATAACATCAGACTGCCTTGGAGAAGCTCTAAATATCGTACCGTATCTATCAAAATCAAAACGAGAAGCACCCGATGCCATCATCTCTATACCACAGCACGCAAGACCGTATGTAAGCGCCCATATTGAATTGGACCGTCCCCAGTTTACAACTTTGTCAATCGTTGTAAGTGCAACAGGCAAGCCGCCGTCTTGTGAATAATTTACTTTATGCTGTGCCATTGTAGGGCTCCTTTTCTCCAAGCGTATATAAAACCGATTGCCAATAAAACTATAAAACCTATCATCTCCGTAAAACCAAACCAACCAAGATATTTAAAATCAACCGCCCAAGGAAACATAAAGACTATCTCTACGTCAAAAAGTATAAAAAGCAAGGCAAATAGATAAAATTGCGGTGACAGCTTATTTGGCTGTTTTGTAACCTCAGGCCCACATTCATAGATAGAGAGCTTTATCTTTTCCGTATCTTTAGACGCTAAAAAATGACTAACAAAATGTGCCATTTTTGTAGTTAAAGTAAAAGCACCGAAAGTTAATACAAATAATAAAAATGCACCTAGATATGCGTGCGCATGATATATATGCTCCATGTAGTCCCCATTTATGTTATTGTTTACTCTAATCTCGATAATACTGAACAAAGTATAAAAACCCGCTTATATAATTTTGCTACAAGCTAAACATCATCGAAAAAATAATTTGCATTACTATAACAAAATAAATATTAAATAAATAAGTAATCTCATAGTTCTATCTAAACTATGTTACAAATTGTAATAGATATATATTTTATGTTACAAAAGTGTATCAACATGTAACACTATTTTATAAATCCCATCAATCTTTCATTATCAAAGTTACCGGACTGCTCTTTTTGAATCTGCGCCTTAAATTCATCTAGTGTAAAGATCGGATTCTCTTTAACTGCCACACTGTAAGCGGTATTTTTGATAATTAGGCTTATCTGCCCTCCGGTTAATTGATATTTAACAAGCTCATCAACGCTAAACGTATCTTCAAAATCTGCATTTTTAGGTAGCATCATCTGCCACAATTGGCGTCTTTGTTTTTCGTCCGGCTTTTTAAATTCTATTTTGTAATTAAAACGTCTTGAAAAGGCGGTATCAATATTTTCAAGAAGATTTGTCGTAGCAATCAAAATACCCTTAAAGCTTTCTATCTGCTCTAAAAATATATTTTGCATCTGGTTATGCATCTGCTCAACTCCACTGCCCGCTCCGCTTGTTCTGGCACTCAAAAACTGATCTGCTTCATTTAATAAAAGTATCGGTTCAGTTTTTGATTTAGCAACCAGATCATAATATGTATCAAAAATCTTACGTACATTTTTCTCACTCTCGCCGACATACATGGAGAGTATTTTAGAACAGTCAAAGCTTAAAACCTGTCGTTTTAAAGTTTTTCCAAGTGAATAAGATGTAAGCGTTTTACCCGTACCTGGGGGTCCGTAAAAGATTATGCGAGCATCAATACCGCTTTTTTTATCTTTGATACCCCATGCAACAAGTCTTGCTACAACATCTTTATCCACCTGTTTAATCAAAGCTTGGAGCGTTGCTTTTGTTTTGGCATGCAATACCACGTCATCTAGTGTCGTCTCAGGATCTACGAGTTCAAAAATCTCCTGCTCTTTAATAAGCGTATCTAGCTTTAATTTGATAGCTTTTTTCTTTTTTTGAGGATGGATAATCGACTGCAATACCTCCTCAGAGATAAAAAATGACCTTGCAATCCCTCCAAACGGGTTAAGCAGTTCTTCATAATCCATAATGCCACTGCCAATAAGCCTGGAGCCCTCTTCAAGCAATGATCTGTTTTTTATACGCTCATATTCATCAGTTGATATCAAATCAATCAAAGTATTCATATCTCTTAGTGAAACTTCTGATGAACCATACTCTTCACGTAAAAGAGCTAAAAATAGTATCTCTTCTTTTGTATCAAGCTTCTTTTGCTTAAAAAATTTATTCAGCGCTATATCATCTTTCGTTTGAGCAATTCTATCGGATATTCTTGTTTCTAAAAGTTTTAGTTTACTGCCAATTCTATCAATACCCAATGAATTTTCATGAACATTATGTCTTATAGCGCTCATCTTCTGATAAAGTTCAATGCGATAAAACTGATCTTGCAAATACTCTAAATGATCCGTATAAGGTTTTATGGCCGGCAACTCAACATCCAAACTACCCTCTTCTAAAACTTTCAAAAATGATGATGTAAGAGCCACCACGCTATTTAGCAGTTCAAGCATTGTGGCATCTGCAATCTTGATTGGCGTAAATGTTTTTTGATGCAGCCATCCTAGCTCTAATAACTCTTTTACCTCTTGCAGATGATACAGGTATTCATATTCCTGCTCGCCATAAATATCTTGCATAATCTCTAAAACAATAATTTCCTCACTGCCTTGTATATATCTTTTGCTCATATATTGGAGAATTTTTGCTTCATCTGTGCTGCATTTTAACTGCGGATACAAAACAGTTGTCTGCACATCTTTTGTTTCAATAAAATCGATTACATTTTTCAAATTTGTTCTTCTTCCTTAATCTGTTCTTTTAGTACCCGTTTTAACACTTTTCCCGTTGCTGTTTTAGGAAGATTATCTACAAAATGCACTGCTCTTGGTATCTTAAAATTAGCTAACTTGTCTTTTAGATCGTTCTTAACTCGCAACTGGGTTATTGATTTTCTATCAACATTATCTTCAAGTTCAACAAATGCGACAGGTACTTCACCGTTTTTTGAATCTTTTTTACCGACAACGGCAGATGTTTTTATATATGGTAGATGAGTAAGCGCCTCTTCTATCTGACGAGGGTAAATATTTATACCTTTTGAAATTATCAAGTCTTTAATACGGTCAACTATATAAATAAAGCCGTCTTCATCCATTTTGCCCATATCTCCGGTTTTGAGCCAACCGTTACAAATCGTCTCTTTGGTTTTCTCTTCATTATTTAAATATCCCATCATAACGCAATCACCATGCACTATAATCTCACCGGTTTCCCCTCGTGGCACTTCAACCATATCTTCATTAACTATCTTAACTTCATACCCGGGTAAAGGTTTGCCTATGGAATATGGGCGCTGATGCTCCAATGTGTTTACGCTGACACCCGGTGAGCATTCGCTAAGACCATACCCCTCTAGCATCTTAGCGCGTTTAAAAACTCGTGTATATTTATTTAAAGTATCTTCACTTAGTGCCGATGCGCCTGATATAAACAAGCGAATAGAATTAAACCAAAGAAAATACCATGGCAATTTAGCACGAATAAGAGCATTATATACATCCGGAACACCTAAAAATACCGTTACTCTCTTTAAAAGAGTCTGTTTTAAGATATTGCTAAAAGGATGCAGTTTTTTAATAATAAGTATAGAAGAGTTGGTAAAAATCGGCAACATCGTCATAATAGTAAAAGTAAAAGCATGAAACATAGGCAGATACACTATAAATCTATCTTTGGTAGTTACTTTAAAAAGCATGCTTCCGCTAATCATATTTGAAAAAATATTTCTATAACTAAGCATGGCACCCTTTGGGTTGCCGGTAGTGCCTGATGTGTAAAAAATAACCGCCAACTCATCTAAATTTTTATTTGCAGGTAAAACCGATGATTGACTCAATCCGTCTTGCATATCGCTAAAGAGTATATTGTACTCATCTAGTGCGGGAGCATCGTCAATCCATATAATTTTATCAAGCCCGGCTATCTCGCGTAATCCGCTTATCTCTTTTTTAAATTTATCAGACGTTATCAAAAACTTGGCGCTGCAATCGTTTAGGATATATCTATACTCATCTTGTTTTAGCATGTTATTCAGCGGTACCGCAACAGCACCTAGTTTACAAATCGCAAAGACACTTACTATAAATTCATAACAGTTTGGAGCAATAATAGGAATCATATCCCCATCTTTAGTGCCCAAAGCATCTAAAAAATATGCAAACGCATCAACTTTTGCCAATAACTCTTTGTTTGATATATTTAAGTCATCTACCAATATAACTTTTTTATGAGGATTTGTATCGGCATTGTGTACTAACATCTCGTAAAAATTTTTATATGGATACTTTAATGTTTCTACCACTTTGTTCCTTTTTTAGGTAATATCTTAACATTATTGCAACTTATCATACAAAAAAAACGCTTAAGAACGCCTCTATAAATCATCAGTCTTCTATTAAAGAGTACAACAGCTTAATCTCTTGTGGCCATAAGCTCTCATCTATAGTTTCTAAGATAAGAGGAATATCATCCATTCTCTCGTCATTCATGATAAATCTAAATGCATCAAGCCCAATCTTGCCTTTGCCTATACTATCGTGTCTATCTACATGCGAACCAAGATCCGGTTTTGAATCATTTAGATGCATACCTCTTAGATACTTAAACCCTATTATACTTTCAAATTGTGCCATTGAGATATCATAAGCCTCGCGTGTTCTTATATCATAACCCGCTGTAAACATATGACATGTATCAATGCAGATACCGACTCTGCTTTTATCTTCAACTAAATCGATAATACGTGCTAAATGTTCAAACTTCCAACCAAGATTACTTCCTTGACCTGCCGTGTTTTCAAGCACCAAAGTAACACTTTTTGTTTTATCTAATGTTTTATTCATTCCATCTGCTATGCGTCTTAGACACTCCTCTTCGCTTATCTGTTTAAGATGACTTCCTGGATGAAAATTTAGTCTGTCAAGACCCAAAATCTCACATCTTTGCACCTCATCTAAAAAAGCATTCATCGATTTATCCCGTTTTTCATTATCGGGATGACCTAGATTTATCAGATATGAATCATGTGGTAAAACATGGCATGGCAATATTCCGCTCTCATTTAAAAGCTCTTTAAACTTGTCGATATCTTTGCTTTGCAAAGGCTTTGCTTCCCATCTTCGCTGATTTTTTGTAAACATTGCGAAAGCTTTTGCGCCTATGGACTGCGCATTGATTATGGCATTATATACTCCGCCGCTTGTTGATGTATGTGCTCCTACGTATTTCATCTATCTCCTTTATGCCAAGAAAAGTTTTACTGAGATATAATCTTAGCAAAACTTTACGGAGAAACCAATGCCAAAACAAACAGTGACAAATAATGAAGTTTTTTTTAAACAAGATGAGATGATTATTTCTAAAACAGATACAAAAGGCAAAATCATCTATTGCAATACTGCTTTTATCAATATCAGCGGCTACAGCGAAGTTGAACTCTTAGGCAGACCTCACAATATAGTAAGGCATCCTGACATGCCGCGCTGTATATACAAACTACTTTGGGATACCATCAAGGACAAGCAAGAGATTAATGCCTATGTAAAAAATCTCTGCAAAGACGGCTCGTTTTACTGGGTGTTGGCAAATGTTACGCCCTCATTTGACGATCATGATAAGATTATCGGATATTTTTCAGCAAGAAGAAAACCAAAAAAAGAAGCGGTCTTGTTTATTCAAGATATTTATAAACAACTCTTAGATATAGAAAAACATCGAAGCATGGACGATTCATACAAATTTTTACAAAATTTTATAGAAAAAAAAGGAACCACTTATGAACAATTCATCCTCTCTATCTAAAATACAATATACCAATATAGCAATTTTAATTACTGTTTTTGCCTCTACTGGCGCAGTGTCGTACCTTTATGGCTTTCATCTGCTAACCGCCGGGTTAAACATCTTAAATATAATATTTGCAATTATGATTTATATGTATCTTCATAAAATTAATATCTCTCTTGATGCTTCAAAAAATGCTCTTGAAGAAGCGGTAAAAGGAAATTTTGAAGTAAGACAAACAAACATAACCGAACCTGGCCTATTGGGACAACTCTCTAAAGATGTTAATGATTTTTTAGATGAACTTGAGGTTTTTATGCGAGAAACCGATACAGCGATAGATTATGCTTCAAAAAATAAATTTTTTAGACGGATAAACACACAGGGATTAAACAGCGCTTTTACAAAAACTGCA
>WFMO01000128.1 GCA_015489055.1 Helicobacteraceae bacterium
ATGATTATTGATAATAAGCGCACAAAGATAAACTCTTTGTTTGAAAATCTTCAAGCCAATAATCCGTCTAAAAAAATTATACGCGGCTTTGCTCAGGTCAGCAAAGAAGGCAAAGTGATAAATCTTGATACTTTGAGTGCAGGGGAGGAGTTTGATTTAATGAATGAAAAGACAGTGGTGCATTCAAAAGTATTGGAAACCAAAGACTTAGATTAACTTTGTTTATTTTTTCTTAAGATGCTAAAATAGAATCATCAATTTTTATCATATTTTAAATAAATCTGTATAATCATATTTTGCAAAATCTAAATATATTTTACCGTTTTGCCGTATAATCCGTATATCTTGGTTTGCAGCTTGGATAAACCTTTTTTTAATCCTCTTTTTTTGGGGTGAGGTAAGATCAATAGATTTTAGATATTCTTTAAGTTCTATTAGTGCTGATGGATTTTGTAGGGAAACATTAATTATATCTTCTTCATGTCTATCTTGAGACTGGTTTTGCAAAAACTTTGTGTTTATTAACTCAAGTATTTGCTTTAGCTGATCATCTTTTGTTGTGTAGAGTTGCTCTATTTTATCTCTTTCATCGCGAAGCATTTGCTCTTTATCTGCAACAAGCTGGTCAATTCTTAATTCTAATTGCTTAATTTTATCTTTTAAGAGTTGGTTCTCTTGTTTATATAATGATAATATAAATCTGACAGTTGTTTTTGCTGATTTATTAACAGTAGGCTGCTGTGTACCGCTATTATTTTTTAGATTGTTTCTTTGTTCTTTATCTAGTGAGCTTTTTGTCACTATAATATATGTCGTGTTATCTTCAATTATATAATTTAATTGATCCGTTTTTAATTTAAACAAAACAACATCTTTTTGTAATCCGAATGCTTGAGAGTATTGATCAACAGTAAATCGCATAATAGTACTTTTTTGCTGGTTTTTTTCTTTATGAATTATATCTAAATTAACCTACTGTTTAGCAAAATAGATATAAACTAATACACATGAAAGATAAAATTTTTAAAAAACCGATTGAAAAGCAATTTGAATTTGATGAAGGCGTTGCCAGTGTCTTTGATGATATGTTGAGCAGATCTATACCATTTTATCAAGAAGCTCAGGATATCGTTAAATATATTACATGTAAAGCAATATCTGCGTCTAATAAAAATAAAATGATTGTTTATGATCTTGGATGTTCTACCGCATCTACCCTGTTAAATATTGAAGCCTCTGTCAGTGATGATAAAGCCACGTTAATTGGTATTGACAACTCTGTTGCTATGATAAAACAGGCGAAAAATAAAGTAAATGTATTATCATCATCGGTAAAATTGTATTGTGATGATATATTATCATTTGGTTATAAAACGGCAGATATTTTTTTGAGCAATTACACCTTACAGTTTATTAGACCTCTTGATCGGGAACAATTTATATCAAAACTTTCCAATAAGCTTGATGCTGACGGTATATTTTTATTTAGTGAAAAATTAATCAGCGAGGATAAGAGATTAAATAAACTTTTAATTGATTATTATCATCAGTTTAAAGAAAAAAACGGCTATTCTAAGTATGAAATTATGCAAAAAAGAGAGGCCTTAGAAAATGTTTTAGTTCCATATAGCGAGGCAGAAAATATCAGTATGTTAAAAAAATGCGGCTTTAGACACTGTGAAGTGATTTTTAGATGGGGTAATTTTGCAACTTTTATAGCTTATAAATAGCATCTATTTTTAAATCATTGCCAAACATTTGGCGGTGGCGGCTTTTTTTTGCCAAACTCTTTATAAAATCCATCTTTGATATCTTTATAATTTATTATATTTTTATCGCATACTTTATGATAATACCCCCGAGCGTCATAATATTGGGAACAATCATTATAGTACGTCGCGGATATACCGCGCCTATTTACACAACCGGTCATGATAAAAGGCAATATTAGCAATATTATAATTGAGAGTTTAGCCATATGATGCCTTTGAGATTAATTTACATTTAATTTTAGCATAATTTTGTATCATCACAATATTTATCTAGCTTTAAAGCTATCAGAACTCTTGCAATATGGCTGCAAAAAACATTCGCTGTTGCATTTAGGATTTTTAGCCGTACAAATATATCGACCAAAAAGTACCATGGCCTGATGAAAGGCATGAAGGTTATGCTGTAATTTTTTAACCAGAGTAGCTTCAGTTTGAATGGCAGTTTTATCTTTACTTAATCCAAGTCTATGGGCGACTCTAAAAACATGTGTATCTACCGCCATTAAG
>WFMO01000129.1 GCA_015489055.1 Helicobacteraceae bacterium
AGCATCTCATCTTTAAAATAGAAGGTATCTTGCATATCGCGTGCAGGATGATATTTTGGAAGATTTAGAGCTTCAAAATTATGAAAATCATCTTCAATCATTGAGCCCATTTCAACAGAAAAGTTCATAGAAGTAAAATACTCCACTATTCTTTCCATAGTCTGCATGACAGGATGCAGTGCTCCTGAATTTGGCGTTGTACTGTAAAGAGATACATCTATTTGTTGTGATTTTAGCAAACTCTCTAGTTCACGAGTCTGCAAAATCGTCTTTTGCTCATTAAATAGTTTGTTAAATTCACTCTTTGCGATATTTAGCCGCTTTGCAAACTCAGCTTTTTGTTCATTTTCAATATTTTTCATTTTCGCAAATTGCTCTGCTAAAACACCTTTTTTTCCAAGTATAGCAATACGTAACTCTTCTAATTCTTGCATACAACCGGCTGATTGTATTTTTTGATACCACTCTTTCAAGTTAGAGTCTCCAATATCCAATTTTTAAGAAATTATACTCATATCTCAATTATAAAAAGCTTGATATGGCATGTAAGGCATTATTTTAAATATAAAAAAGGCAAAACTTATGATAAAATTGTAAAAAATGTAAGAAAGAGGTAATCATGTGTCTGTTTTGTAAAATTGTAAATAAAGAGATTCCTGCAAATATCGAACTAGAAGATGAGAATTTTTTAGCTTTTCATGACATTAACCCAAAAGCACCTGTGCATATTTTGGTAATACCTAAAAAACACATAGCCGGTTTTAATGAAGTTGATGCTCAAACTATGGCGGATATCACACCGTTTATACAAACTTTGGTTAAAAAACTGGATATCAAACAATCAGGATATAGACTCATCTGCAATATCGGAGAAAATGGCGGACAGGAAGTTATGCATCTTCACTGGCATGTACTAGGCGGTGCAAAATTAAAATTTGATCATCTAAGCGATGCAGATCCTAAGGATTTTTTATAATCATTTGAGGATATTACAAAAATATCATATCCTTTTTAAAAGTTTTTATCTTCCGTTTATGATGGGCAACTTTGTATCTCTCCCATATCTATTTGTGCTCCGCCACCTGAGATAAGCTCAGCTTTATCTTTAATGATTTTACCGTTATGTATAACCGTGTAACGTATTTTAACATCACTTCTTACCGTGTTTATAGTTGAGCAGTATGTCTCCAAAGACGCCATAACATATCTTGCCGCCGATTCGTCATCAGCATCTGAATCAAATTCATAAATAAGATCAAGCTCATTAAATTTTTGAGGATAGCTCTCGTTTCTTAAAGCATCACCTGTTACTTTTAAATTTCTAACAGTTATGTTGTTCTTTTTTGGCAGCATGATGATATCTGTCGCGCTACATGTAATCATTCCGCTTAAAAAATACTCAACAGGTGAGATAACGGGACAATCTATAACAAAACTGCTTTTTGCTGTTTTTGCCTCAAATCTCATAGCATCAAGATGACTAACTTCCACTTTCATATCTGACTCCTGTTTAAATAATCTTTAAAATATTTCAACTGTTGTTTTGTTTGATTTGTTGATGTTCCACCTTGCGAATCTCTGGCGTTCATTGAGTGATCAATCGCAAGATATTTTATAACATCTTTTTTAATTCTATTATCGATTGCATAAAGTTCATCATATGAAATATCGCTTAAATCTATGCCTAACTCTTCACACCTTGCAACTGCTTTACCTGTAATAAAATGCGCCTCTCTAAAAGCAATACCACACTCCTCAACCAGATAATCTGCCAAGTCTGTTGCACTTAGATGCCCTTTTTTACATGCAGCTTGCATATTATCTTTTTTTACTGTCATAGTTTTAATAGCCTGCGTTAAAATAATAAGCGAGATTTTAACAGTTTTTACAGCATCAAAAACACCCTCTTTATCCTCTTGCGTATCTTTGTTATATGCAAGAGGTAATCCTTTCATAACGGTTAAAAGTCCTATTAATGCACCATATACTCTACCTGTTTTTCCGCGTACAAGCTCAGGAACATCAGGATTTTTCTTTTGTGGCATAATAGAAGAACCGGTTGAATACTCATCACTTAACTCAATAAAACCAAACTCATAACTAGACCACAATACAAGTTCTTCACAAAGCCTTGAGATATGCATCATAAGTGTTGATATATTAAAAAGTATCTCTAAGGCAAAATCACGGTCACTTACTGTATCTAAACAGTTAAGACTTACCCCGTCAAAACCTAAAAGCTTTGCTGTTTGTTCCCTGTCTATCTTATGGGGCGTTCCCGCTAGTGCTGCACAGCCAAGAGGTGAGATATTGTTTCTAGTATATGAATCCTCAAATCTTGCAATATCACGCTTAAACATTGATAAATATGCACCTAAATGAAAAGCAAAATTAACAGGCTGTGCATGTTGTAGATGCGTCATACCCGGCAACAAAGTATCTGTATGTTTAGAAGCTATATCAAGGGTAGTTTGCATAAGATCTAAAACCAGCTCTTTTATCTCTTTATTTTGACGCAAAACAAATCTTCTAAAATCAACCGCAACCTGATCATTTCTGCTTCTTGCAGTGTGAAGTTTCTTACCGGCTTGCCCGATTTTATCTGTCAAACGCTTCTCAATAGCCATATGAAGGTCTTCATCACTAAGTCTCCACTCAAACGCACCATCTTCAATCTCTTTTTTTATTTCATCTAAACCGTTTATAATCTGCTCCAGCTCACTACTAGTTAAGATGCCAACACTTTTTAGCATAGTGGCATGAGCAATTGAGCCTTCGATATCCTCGATATACAACTCCCTATCAAACATCACCGAAGCATTAAACTCATCAAGCAAAGATGAGGCACCCTTGCTAAAACGACCTGACCACATTTTTTCCATTATCTCTCCTTAATTACATGTAAAACTTATCGTAAGTCTTATCATCAATGCTCCAAAGCCCACGTTCTTCTAAGCTTTTGACAACACTTTTACTGCATAAAACATCATCCGGCCACTCTCTTGTAAAGCCGTCTAAACTATTTTTATTTGTACCGTCAATTCCAACCATTTCATTAAAGATAAAAATATCACGGTTTGCGTCGATATTGTTCACAACTCTCCAAACAAGCATATAAACATTTGTAATATCATTGCCCTCTTCATCCACAAATACCACGATTTTGATATATTTGTCTAAACTCTTTAGTTTATCAAAACACTCTTTTACGGGCTTAGTTTTACAAAGTGATATCACAGTTATCGGATTTTTCGTATGAGTCATATACTGCTTAAGTGCAACTATATCG
>WFMO01000130.1 GCA_015489055.1 Helicobacteraceae bacterium
CAAGCAGCAATCTATCTTCTTGCTTGTTGTTTAGCAGATGAAGCGCACTTCTTACTCTAAAGAGCAGTTCCAGCGCTATTCGGTATTCGCGATACTCTTCATCGGTAAAGATGGTATTTGAAAGCTCCTTTAAAGAGTTGATATCATAAATGCTTTTTGCAATCCAAAAAAGAAGTTGTGAATCTCTAAGCCCTCCAATGGTTTCTTTAATGTTTGGCTGCATAGAAGTCGGATGTTTTTTACGTCTGATATGCGCTTCATTTAATTTATCTATTATGAAATGTTTTTGATTGTGCAATCTGATAGATGTGAGTTCATTTTGCACACTAGTCCATGTAAATTTTGAACCTGTAATGAAGCGTGATTCAAGCATAGCGGTTTTAATAGTTATATCTTCATTGGCGGCATTTTTTAAATCTTTTAGCTCATGAACTCTGTGTCCTAGTTTTAACCCTGCATCCCAGACAAGATAGAGTAGTTTTTCGATGATAAGCTGAGTGTTGTAGCCTTCGCATTTTTGATAGACTATCATCAAGTCTATATCGCTGTGAATGCAGAGTTGATCCCTTCCGTAGCTTCCAAGCGCTATGATAGTGATGGGAATTGAGTGGCTAAGCGGCAGATACACGTCAAAAATTCTTCTTAGCACTGTTTTATACATTAGCGTGATGATTTTATCAAGTTCCCGTGTGTGTTTGACTAAAAAATCTTTACCTTGATTTGCTTTAAACGTGGTGGCTATGGAGTCATTATATTCTTGAATATATTGTTTAAACAGTTTTGAGAGTTCAAAATCTGAACCATTGTTTTGGATTAGGTTTTCTATTTGAAATATTATATCCATCTTGAATTCTTTATTTTATTTTTCAACATTATAGTACATTATAGTATATTTGCTATAATATGCGTAAAAGTTCAAGGCAAGATATGAAACGACTCTCTTTTGATGACGCTATGAAGATGTATGATATGGAATTTTTTGATTTAGCTGAGTTAGCTGATGCAAAAAGAAAAAGTCTTCACGGCAAAAAAACCTATTTTAATTCAAATCGTCACATAAATCCTACAAATGTATGTAAAGATGTCTGTAAATTTTGCGCATACAGCGCTAGTCGTAAAAATCCTCATCAATACACAATGGAGCATGAAGAGATTTTAGAGATTGTAAAAAATGCCCATGCGCGCGGCATCACAGAAGTTCATATCGTCTCAGCTCATAATCCAACAGCCGGACTTGATTGGTATATGGGCGCATTTAAAAAGATAAAAGCCGCGTATCCAGACATACATATAAAAGCATTAACTGCTGCCGAGGTTAATTTTTTGGCACAGCAATATGATAAAAGCTATGATGAGATTTTGGATATGATGATAGACAGCGGTGTTGATTCGATGCCCGGAGGCGGAGCAGAGATATTTGACGAAAAAGTTCGTGATTATATCTGCAAAGGCAAGGTAACATCAGACCAATGGATAGAGATACACAAAAAATGGCATCAGCGCGGTAAAAAAAGTAATGTTACCATGCTTTTTGGTCATGTTGAAAATCGTGCACACAGGATTGACCATATGATGCGTATAAGAGATTTGCAAGATGAAACAGGCGGTTTTAACTGCTTTATTCCTCTTGTCTATCAAACCGAAAATAACTTTTTAAATGTAAAAGAACATATTACGGCAAATGAGATACTAAGAACTATGGCTATGAGCCGTCTGGTTCTTGATAATGTGCCAAATTTAAAAGCATACTGGGTGACTTCAACTGTTAATCTGGCATTAATTTCTCAGGAATTTGGCGCAAACGACATGGACGGTACGATAGAAAAAGAATCGATAAACTCCGCAGCCGGAGCAAACAGCGCCAACGGCGTACAGTTTGATGAGTTTGTCCAGCTTATAAAAAATAGCGGTTTTACTCCCGTTGAACGCGACAGCTCATATAATGAGCTTAAAGTCTGGTGAAAATATCTGTTATAATCCCTACATATAATAGATATGAAACTCTAAAACGTGCTCTTCGTTCAGTTTTTGCTCAAACTTATAAGCCGGCAGAAGTTATCGTGATTGATGACGGCTCTAGTGATGATACATATAAAATAAAAGAAGATTTTCCCTCCATTATCTATCATTTTCAAAACAATGCAGGCGTATCTGCTGCTAGAAATAAAGGCATCAGGCTTAGCCGATATGAATGGGTAGCTTTTTTAGATTCTGATGATGAATATCGTAAGGATAAACTGGCATTACATGTAAAGATGCATAAGCAACATAAAAATCTTAGATTTTCCTACACGAATGAGCTTTGGATACGCAACCAAATACGCGTAAACATTCCGAAAAAATTCCAAAAATACAGTGGTATGATTTTTGACAAATGCCTCACTCACTGTATAATAGCACCATCTTCTGCGCTGATACACAGAGATATTTTTGATGATATCGGTTTTTTTGATGAGAGTTTTGAGGTGTGTGAGGACTATGATTTGTGGTTGAGGCTTACATGTAAGCATGAAGCGGGTTTGATAGATGCTCCCCTTACCATAA
>WFMO01000131.1 GCA_015489055.1 Helicobacteraceae bacterium
GGTGGAGCAATGGTTGGTATCATATCAACAATATTTATATATAGGTTAATGAAAGAAAAACTACAATCATAAGCTCACATACAGCCGCCCTATCTTATAATACTTCAGAGGAAGAATAATGACAGATGATATTTATGTAGGTATCGCAACAAGTGCGGGAGGGCTTGAAGCACTCACTGAGATTGTGCAAAATTTACCGCAAAAAACCGATTATGTTTATATCATAGCGCAACACATAAATCCAGATAAACCAAGTGCGTTAGTAGAGCTTTTATCAATAAAATCAAAGCTGCCGGTTTTAGAAGCTGGCAAGCAGTGTGACTTTAAACCTAACCATATCTATATCATTCCCCCTTCTTACAATCTTATATATCAAGATCATGCTTTGATACTAAAAAAGGCCAAAATAACGTCACACCATCCCGTCCCGAGTGCTGATTTGCTTTTTAAGGCATTGTCTCTTTATAAGCGAGATAAAGCCGTGGCAGTTGTTTTAACAGGCATGGGTCATGACGGTTCAAAAGGGATACTAAGCATCAAGGAGCATGGCGGCACAGTCATAGTTCAACTCCCCTCTAGCGCAAGACATCCATCCATGCCTCAATCTGCCGTAAATACAAATATGGTTGACTATCAGCTAAGCTTAAAAGATATAGCATTACACCTTCGCTCAATCATCTCCATGCGGTCTGATTGGCAGTCTAATGTGTATCCCGCGTCTTTTAGAGATATAGCAAACTTACTGCACAGCTATAAACATCTTGATATTTTTAAATATAAATCCGAAATGATAAACAGACGTATCAATAAACGTATCTTAATGCTAAATCTTAAAGATATAGACGAATACACCTTATATATTAAAAAAAATCCTGAGGAGATTGATCTTTTGCATCAGGAGATTTTGATACATGTAACCTCTTTTTTTAGAGATAAAGATGCTTTTTTGAAGCTAAAAGAGAAGCTGGAGGAATATCTCAAAGATAAACCCCAAAATTACAATATCAGGATCTGGTCTATAGGATGCTCTAGCGGCGAGGAGGCATACACGCTGGCTATTTTAATTGATATGATAAAACAGCAGACGGGTAAAAACATAAAACCACAAATCTTTGCGACAGATATTGATGACCGTGCGTTAGATAAAGCAAGAACAGCTTTATATTCTCAAGATGAGACACATGGGATACCGGACTCAATCCTTAATGAATATTTTACCAAAACAAATAACGACTATAGAGTAAAAGATTTTATCAAAGAGCAGATTATCTTTACACACCACGATATCTTAAGCGACCCTCCTTTTATAGACCAAGACCTCATAAGCTTAAGAAATGTTTTAATATATATAGAACCAAATACACAAAAAGAAATATTTGCGCTTTGTTATAATGCGCTTAAGGCTAATGGGATATTGTTTCTTGGACTGTGGGAGGCAACACTCGTTGAAGTCAAATATTTTAAACTTATTGATGTTGATACAAAAATTTATCAAAAAAAAATACTACAAAATCCTCCAAAACTATCAGTGCATTATTTCAACAAACACAAAAAGTTAAATAAAGAAATTTCTCTTACAAAAATAAACAATGACAAGCTGACAAATATTAAAAAGATAGTGTCTAAAAAAATGTTCGATTTTTTTCAGCCGGATTTTATAATTTTGGATGAAGATTACTCCATCATCTATAAAAAAGGAGAATTGCCTTTCATTAAGATGTCAGATGGATTTATCTCGTTAAATATTTTAGACAATATACATAAAGAGCTGCGATATGATTTGCAAAACATACTCCAGCATACATCAAATGAAAAAATATCGCAGCAAACAGGTTTTATAGAGATAAAACTTGACGCTGAAAAAACCGTATTGGTGCGCATTATCGCTTTTATTTTAAATCCTAAAGACAGGACTTTAAATTTTTTGTTATATTTTCAACAAATAGATGTTAATGAGATAGAGTTTTTTATTGATAATTCTATAAAAAATGATAATACTCTTATCTGTACAAATCTTAACCTAAAACTAAAAAAAGCCAAAGAGGAGTATGATGCCCTGCAACAGCAGTCTGTACTCTATAAAGAAAATATGCAACTTCTAAATGAAGAGTTGCAAAGCTCAAATGAAGAACTTCAAAGTCAGGCAGAAGAGCTTGAAACCTCTAATGAAGAGTTAAAAAGCTCTAATGCGCAACTGCAAAATCTAAATACTAAATTGGCTTCTACGTTAGAGCAAAATAAAAAGCTAAAAGAAAATCTCTCATTAATTTTAAACTCAGCACAAGATGCCATCATAGGACTTGATATAAACGGGAATCATACTTTTGTAAATGATGCGGCGGTGAGTCTGCTTGGGTTTACAAGAAGTGAGCTAATAGGCAAAAATGCTCATGCTTTGTGGCATCACACAAAAGCTGACGGATCCATCTA
>WFMO01000132.1 GCA_015489055.1 Helicobacteraceae bacterium
AACTTTTTTTACTATAGCCGTATGTCCAAAATATATCCCGTACTTAGAATGAAAATTGTTTGCAAAGGATAATATGCTTCCATCTATAGGTGGATTATTTTTAAATGTGTTATTAAAAAATTTATCGTAAATATAATCATTGCCTACACGGTAAATGTCATAAACCTTGCTTAGCGCAAAACTTGCACGCGGCTTCACCTTCAAATTCGAATGTGTGACTTGATAATATTTAACTTTTATCGGACGCCCATCATACATACCCACAAGTTTATTATACTCTTTAGCAGTTACAATGCCATTTCTTTGCACGATATTAATATCAAAAATTTTTCTGTAAAATCTGTTGACTAGCTCAGAACATTGGTAACGCTTTGACATCGCTATATTATTTGCCTTTTGCTTGACTCCAAGGTACGAAGATACAACATCCGAATAACTAGGCAATCTAACAAACTCTTTGTTTGTAGTTTTTGCATTTGGCAGGTTAAGAGGTATAAGCTTATCAAAAGGAGTGTCGAAATATTTATCTGACAAAGCTTGTAAGTAACTATAGTAACCGACTTTGCTTTTCAAGTTACCCATTTTATATAAGAAGGCTTGTTTGCTCAGATATTTAACCTGATTGTGTTTGAAATAATAATATGAAGTATATATGTTTTTTGCAAACGCCAAACTGCCAAATAAAATAAACACAAAAAATAATCGTCTCAAATTACCTCTTTTTAAATAAAATACTACCTTATTTTTTGTTAACCGTCTCTATGCCTTTGGCCGCTAAAAAACCGGAAGCAAAAGCAAAATGAAAGTTATATCCACCGCGTTTTCCTACAACGTCCAACACCTCTCCTGCAAAATAAAGATTTTTGCATTTTTTGGATTCCATAGTTTTAGCGTCTATCTCATCAATACTGACACCTCCTCCAGCTGCCTCAGCATACTCAAAACCACGTGTATTTGTTACTTGGACTTTAAAATTAGTTATACTGTTTGATATATGATTTATCTGTTTTTGGTTTATCTGGCTGGCTGCTAAATCAGCATCAATACTCAGCGTCTTAAGTATAACTGATACCATTTTATGTGAAAGCATGCCTGACAAAATAGCAAAAATAGACATATATGGTACATTTTTACACAATTTGACTATCTGCCTTGCTAATGTCTGCCTATCAAATGCAGGCAGCAGATTAAAAGACAAAGAAACCCTCTGATGATTTAAAATTGCCGAAGAAACATATAAAGAGATATCTAGTATTGCCAAACCGGATATGCCATACTTTGTAAAGAGTATATCGCCATAAATCGTCATCTCTTGTTTGTTATTTATAAACAAGGTCGTCTTTGCCTCTGTTTTAACGCCGCTTAACTCCTTGGTGTAGGCAAAATCCAAGACAAGTGGAACTAGCATCGGGTAAGCAGGCACTATAGTGTGACCAAACAACCTAGCTAAAGTATGTCCGTCATCATTACCGCCTAGTCTTGGTGCAGCTGGTCCGCCTGATGTTATTATCACACTGTCATAACCGTCAAACGAGCCCTGCTTACATGTAATGCAAAATAAGCCATGCTTGTTGATATCTGTAATCTTATGCTCGTAAAATATTTTGCCTCCAAGCTTTTGTAATGTTTGCGTAAATATCAAAACAACACTTTTTGCTTCATATGATAACGGATATGCTTTGCCGTCACTTTTACTAAAAATATTTAAACCCAATGAATTAAGATAGGTTTCTAGTTTCTTAAAATTAAAACTGCTAAGAATACTCTGGATAAATTGGTTGTTGTCTAAGAGATAATACTCCGAACTTTGATTTTTATTTGTGATATTGCAGTGGCCGTTGCCTGAGACAAGAATTTTTTTACCCGCTTTGCTGTTTTGCTCAAAAATATCAACTTCAAATCCTGCCCTAAGCAATACGACAGCGCCCATCATACCGGCGGCTCCTGCACCTACTATAGCGATTTTTTTTGCCATATTTATACCATTTTTTGTAATCTTATAAGCATACTAAAAAGAAGTGCGCTTTTATCTATGCCGCCTAATTTCATCTTTAGCTGAGTATCAAGGACCAGCTTAAGCATCAAAAAATACTGTTTTGGCTTAAATTTTAGAGAAAATGAAGCTTTATTTTGCAATACAAACGCAGGGACATTATATCCCAAAATAGCCTTAGCATCCGGAGAGCCGTTTATACGTATGTATGTATTAAAAAGATAAAGTTGCGTGATATATGAGCCTAACGCTGTTACCACCGCTATCTCATCCTCTTTGCTTTGTAAAAAGACGCTCATCTGCTGCGTTATATCCTCTTTTGATAAAATACTCTGTAAGAGTTTGTCTATTTGTACATGTGAGAGTCCAAAAACAAGTTTATCTATCATAGCAATATCTACTTTTGTATCATATACAGCTAGTTTTTGAAGCTCCTGAAGACATAAAGGTACATCATGATTATGAAGGTGCAGAAGATGGTTGATGCAGTATTTGTCTATTTGAAGATTTAGCGTATTTGCCTCTTCTTCCATAATCTGTATAGATTCTTGATAATTTGGATGAAAAAATCTAACACTCATTCCGCCTGATTTTTGACTAAAAGCTTTATCTGATGTTTTATAGTCATTTCCAAAATATGCATAGATAAAATAATTAACACCACTATTCTTAGCCGCTAAGACTAATTTGTCAAGCTGGGCTTTAGGGATTTTTTTTTCAGTTTTTATCACTAAAATATTACTGTTGCTAAATAGTGATCCCTGACTAAGGTGTAAATAAGCGGTATTGAAATCATATTCATCATAATAAAGCACAAGTTTCATGGCATTACTATGTAAACTTAAGAGCTTATCGGTATATCTGTTTATATAAAAATGACTCTCACCAAATAACATCACAGCATTTGCGATGGTTGCATTTTGCATATGCCTGTCAAAATCACGCTTATACATTTGATAGATTCTTTACAACGCTTACATCTATTTTTGCAGAAACGATATCAACATTTTCAATCTTAACTAACACTTTATCAAACAAAACAACGGGTATTTGTGACTTTACATGTAAAGATGCTCCTTTTATCTTATCATCAAGCATAGCCATAAGTTCCCCATCGGTTGATTCAATCCTTGCTTGAAAAACCTCGCCTAAATGTTTATTTGCCCATCTAGCAAATTTTCTATCCATAAATCCAAACTCAACATCAGCGCTTTCGCGCTCCTTTTCACTTATGGCGATAGTTAAAGATTCTATATTTCTTAACACATACGAACTCTCTTTTGTATTGTCTGCTTTTATCGCTTTTATGAGCCTGTGGACTATCAAATCACTATATCGGCGAATAGGTGATGTAAAATGTGTATATTTTTCAAAACCAAGACCAAAGTGTCCATAATTTTCAGGTGAATATCTTGCCCGTTTTTGAGACTGGATAATAAGTCTGTCAACATCTGCTTCAATCCCCATCTCTTGTGCCTTTTTTTGTATAAATACGATAGTATCATGCACGGATTCTTGAGGCTCTACAAATATACCGATTCCTGCCAACTCATTATATAAAGATTGTATTTTAGATTGTGAAGGTATCTCATGCACTCTAAAAACACCAAATTCATACATCTTTGCCGCAGCTTTATTGGCTAAAAGCATACACTCTTCTATAAGAGAATGAGAAGGGGTCTCAGATGCGACAGATGTAGATAAAAGCTCGCCATTATCATCAAGCGTCATCTCTATCTCATCAGATCTAAAATCAAATCCATTTTGTAATCTTTGACTGCGCAGTTTTATGCTCAGGCTGTTTAACGATAAGATATAATTTATGATATCTGATTCATCTTGAGTGTGTGCGGATATCTTTTTACTTAAATATTTATCTATTTCGTCATAGGCAAATCTTCGCCTAGAGTGTATGATAGCTTCAAACACATCGCTTTGAATTATTTTTAAGCTTTTTTTATCTATCGTTAATTTAAAAGTGTAACTGAGCCTATCTACATTTGGTTGCAATGAGCATAACCCCTCACTTAGCTTGCGTGGAAGCATTGGGATACTGCGGTGAGGCAGATAGATGGAAAATCCTCTATACATCGCCTCAATATCAATCACTCCAAAAGGCTTTACATATTGACTCACATCAGCAATAGCCAC
>WFMO01000133.1 GCA_015489055.1 Helicobacteraceae bacterium
AACTTCTCCGTCCTCTTCTTTAAAGATACGAAAATCAACAAGTTCCATCTCGTTACTGCCGACTTTTAGTACAGATTTATCTTTCATTTACCTCTCCATAGAATGTGATGATATAATAAAATATCTTTGATTGCAAGCAAACGCCGGTAAATTTATATACAATATTTTATCATATATATACTTGACATCTTGATGAAAATGTCCTTCAATAAAGATATCGCATTTACTAAAATATTGTTTTTGTAAGCGTTTTTGAACATAAGCTCTAAAGTTTTCAAATTTTTGGCAGTCATTCTTTTGACTTAAATATGTATCTAACTTTTTTAATATAAAATGTTTTCCTAAAATATCTATATATTTTAATAATAACAGCACAATCTTGCTTCTGATTAAAAACGTATATATCTTATATGATAATTTTTCACTAAAATCGCCGTGAGCCAACAACACCGTCTTGTCTTTATACCTACAGACAACAGGTTGTGAGTTAATTGGAAACAGATGTATATTTCTAAAAATTTTATCTAGGCAAAAATCATGATTCCCCTCAAGATAGACAATCTCAACATTTTTAGAAATATCTTCTATAATATCTATTATCTCTTTATTTTGCACAATTGTATGGGTAATGCCTCCAAAAAGTGCATCAAAAATATCGCCCATAAATATTATCTGTTTTGTAACTATTTTTTTCTGTAAAATATCTAACAATAACGTTTTTAACTGTGATCTGTTACTGCTAGAATAATGTGCGTCACTAATGATTAGTGCGCCATCACGCAAAACTAACTCATGGTACATAAGCTATAGTGGGCAGAGATAAATTTTGCTCATAGCCCATCATCAAATTGGCATTTGCCACGGCAGCTGAGGAAGCACCTCTTAAAAGATTATCAATGGCAGATGAGATAAAGAGTATATCACCGTCTCTTTTTACATAAATATCACAAAAATGCGTTCCTGCTACACTTTTCATATCAACAGGATTTCGGCGTATGCGTATAAATTTCTCCTGTTTATAAAACTCACGCAAGACCTCCATTGCATCAAAATCACCCTTTACATGTAAATAAATGGACGATATCATACCCCTGCTAACAGGTACAAGATGTGGAACAAAATAAATCTGTTTTAAATCAAATCCTAACACCTGAGCGATCTCAGGTGCATGTCTGTGGGCAAAAGGAGCGTAGGCAAAAAAGTTTTCATTAACATTAACAAAATGCGTAACCTCGCTTAATTTTTTTCCCGCACCGCTTACACCACTCTTTGCGTCAATGATTATAGGCATATTTTTTTGCATATGCTTCATAAACGGTAAAATCCCAAGTACACTACATGTAGGATAACAGCCTGGATTTGCAACAAGACTTGCTTTTTTAATCTTCTCTTTATTTATCTCAGGCAGACCGTAAACAGCGTTTTTGAGATTTTTTTTATCGGTATGATGAGAGTAATATTTTTCATACACACTAAGCGTTAATCTATAATCGGCCGAGAGATCAACCACTTTAACCCCGCGTGCCATTAACGGCTTGACATACTCCATGGCAGCTTTATGAGGCAAAGCCAAAAAAGCGAGCTTGCATGTAAGAGCAATCTCGTGTACATCGGCTTTTTGTATATCGCATTCAAACACACCCAAAAGTGAAGGATGCAGTTTGCTGAGTGTCGTTTGACCTTCACTGTTTGCTATATATTTTATATTAAAATATGGATGAGTTATTAGTATCTTAATAAGCTCTAATCCGGTATAACCGCTAGCACCTACAATGGCTACATTAGTTACATTCAAAGACTATCTCCTGATATTTAACTTCTTCAATTTCATACTCTTTTACACCGCCTGGGAGTTTGACTCTTACCTCATCACCCTCTTCCTTGCCAAGGAGTTGTTTGGATAATGGCGAATTAAATGAGATAAGACCGATATCAGGATTACTCTCACATCCTCCGACTATCGTATATGTCACTTCTTTATCGCTATCAACATCGAGCAACACAACAGTAGAGCCAAAACTGACTCTGCTGTGAGCTAATGAAGCGGGATCTATTATCTGTGCGTTTGAGATCAAATCACTTAGCTCTATAAGCCTGCCATCGATAAGTCTTTGCTTCTCTTTTGCTGCGTGATATTCGGCATTTTCTTTTAAATCACCATGCTCTAGTGCTTCTTCTATATCCTTGACTGTTTGCGGACGATCAACCATTTTTAGTTTTGTTATCTCTGCTTGAACTTTTTCATATCCAAATTTTGTCATAGGTTCTTTTATATTCATAATATAACTTCTTTTTTAACCCTATTATAGCAAAAAACTGCTATTATTCATAAATATCTGATACCAAATCAAAATCCAAACAACTATCAAAGAAAGTTTATAATACCGCCATGAAACAACAAACAATTTTATTACTAGAAGACGACCAAAACTTAGCAGAGACGATACAAGAACTACTGCAAGAAAACGGTTATATCGTTGATGCTGCCTATGACGCACAGCGAGCTATTGATTTGTCTTATGAAAACCGATATGACATGTATATTTTTGATATCAACGTTCCTGTGATGAACGGTTTTGAGCTTTTGTCATCATTAAGAGATGCCGATGATACAACACCGACTATTTTTATCAGTGCGCTTGTAGATATAGATTCTATAACCAAAGGATTTAATGCCGGAGCAGACGATTATATAAAAAAACCATTTTTTCCGCAAGAACTGCTAGTTAGAGTAAATGCAAAATTTCATAAAACACAAACCATTATTACACATAAAGATATCAGGTATTTTCCTGATTCCAAAGAATTGTTTAAAAATGATTTACGACTGTATCTTAGCGAGATGCTAATGCAGATGTTACACATTTTTCTTACAAATCAAAACACGGTCATACTAAAAGAGGAATTAATGGAGTGCATGGAGCATCCAACATCTTCTGCTTTAAGGGTAGCCATAAACAAATTAAAACAGCAAACATCCTTAGAGATAAAAAATATTCGCGGCACAGGATACATACTTGAATCGCGCTGAATTAGAATCGCTTTTAAAAAGTTTTTTACTTTTTTTTGTCTCTTTAGAGTTGCTCTTTAGCATTGTTATGTGGCTGCAATACAAACAAAATGTACAACATCTTGACGATACACTCTACAATCAACTGAAGATTTGCAGCTTTACACTCAAATGTAAAGATGTTAAGATAAACTTTGTTCGTAAAAACAAACGTCTGCTTTTTTCTATTTCTAAACAAAACGGTACTATAGCCTCTTATTTCAATATTTCTCGTTCTAGTAAATATATGATGAAGCTTATACTGAGAAAAAAGAGCTATCAACAGCAATTAAGTAGTTTAACACGCAATATCCTTATCAGATATATACTGATTTTCATTATTATACTGATATTTTCAATCTTCTTCTCTTTATACGCTTTAAATCCTATGCGAAAAGCACTTATTTTAACCGAAGAATTTATAAAAGATATTTTACATGATTTTAATACGCCATTATCGGTTATACGTTTAAATACAGATATGCTCAGGGCTAAAATAGGGGATAACAAAAAAATAAACCGTATTGAACAAAGCATACAAACGATACTAAATCTCCAATCAAATCTAAAAGCATACTTAAAACATCAAAGAAACCAATCACAATATTTTAATTTACGGCAAATTATCGCACAGCAGATACAACGACTTGATAAATTATATCCTTCAATCACATTTGACAATCAGGTTGCAGATGTGCAAGTTTTATACAATCAGGACGCTTTTTATAGAATAATAGAAAATCTACTGACAAATGCAGCTAAGTACAACAAGCCAAGCGGAACAGTTACACTTAAACTTCTGGGTAATATGTTAATTATTGAAGATACTGGCATAGGTATCAAGAACCCTAAAAAGATTTTTCAACGGTTTTATAAAGAAAATGAAAGAGGAATAGGTATCGGCTTGCATATTGTTAAAAAATTATGTGATGAACTAAATATCAAAATCAGTGTTAAAAGCACGCCTAATGTCGGTACGACTTTTTATCTAAAACTTTCTATCTGCTAATACTTCACTAACACTCTCATGCAATAATTCTACATTCCAAATCGGAAATTAAAAACAAAAGGATTCACATGAAAACATTAACAAAAATATCAGTAGCATTGGCATTAGCAGGTTCTTTAACTTCAGTAATGGCAGCAACTAACACGCAAACTAACGGCACTGCAAACACAAAACAGACAAACACAAAACAGACAAACACAAAACAGACAAACACAAAACAGACAAACACAAAACAGACAAACACAAAACAGACAAACACAAAACAGACAAACAACAACAAGCAAACACTATCTATAAAAGCTAAAATAACAGCTATAGAGCATGCATCTTTAAAAGATCGCGTAAAACTGGTAAATGCTTTTAAGGAAAAAATTCAAGCAATGCCGCCTGAAATAAAACAACAAGCTATGCAAATGTACGCTCACGCTATTAACAATATGCAAGGTCAAATGCAAAATGGCATGAATCAGGTACAAGGCGCAATGCAAACACAAGGTGCAATGCAGGGTCAAATGAGCCAATCACAAGGTGCAACGCAAACACAAGGTGCAATGCAGGGTCAAATGAGCCAATCACAAGGTGCAATGCAAACACAAGGCGCAATGCAGGGTCAAATAAACAATAAAAGTTTTATGGAGCATTAAGCATAGTGCGATATGATAACAAAAATTTAACATAGGAAAACAAAATGAGTAATATTATCAAATTCTCTGTTGCTATTTTGATAGCAGGTGCGACTGTCGCATCCGCTACTCAAATCTCAATAGACAAACAGATACAGCAGATACAGCATGCGCCGATTAATCAAAGATTTAAATTAATGAATCAGTTTAAAATCAGACTCCACAATATGAATCAAAAAGAGCGCATGCAGGCAATAAATACACTACAAGAACAGATGCATATAAATAGTTC
>WFMO01000134.1 GCA_015489055.1 Helicobacteraceae bacterium
AAATACAAATCATCACTCACACTTACCTATAGACAGAAATATTACTGATAAATTTTTTACCGATTTACAGAAGAATGATATAGATTTTGATGCTGTTTTAGAAGAGCTCATTAAAGATGGTTTACAGAGCTTTCAATCAGCATTTGCAGAAATATTGGAGAATTTATGAATAACAGCGAGACAGACTATAGCATAGATGTATCAAAGCTAACGTTTGAGATGTTAAAGAAGATACGTGTTTATCTAAAGAGATTGATAGATGCAGGCGGGAGCGATTTGCATGTAAAGGCTAACTCTAGTGTCAGAGCAAGAATAAATGGGGATATAGTACCGCTCTCAGGAGAGATATTATCTCATGATGATGCTCTTGTCTTTGCAAAAGAGCTGTTACGTGGTAGATTTGTCGAACTTGTTGAGCACAAGGAGCTTGATCTAGTCTATCCTTTTGATGATTTTACCAGATTTCGCGTTAATATTTTTTTTCAAACTGACGGCATATCGGCTGTTTTTAGATTAATTCCTGTAAAAATAATGTCAATTGATGAGTTAAAGTTACCAAAAATTGTTCATAAATTTACAGAAGCAGAAAGAGGTCTGGTTCTAGTTACGGGAGTCACCGGAAGTGGTAAATCAACAACTCTAGCCGCATTGATAAATGAGATAAACTGGTCGCAAAGGAAGCATATAATAACCATTGAAGATCCTATTGAGTTTATTCACAAAGATAGAAAATGTATAGTCAATCAAAGAAGCGTAGGTCAAGATACATTAAGTTTTGCCAATGCGCTTCGTGCTTCTTTGCGTGAGGATCCAGATATTATACTAGTCGGTGAAATGAGGGATTTAGAGACTATGGAGATAGCTCTGCATGCAGCAGATACCGGACATCTTGTTTTCTCTACACTTCACACATTGGATGCTAAAGAGACTATAAATCGTATAATTTCAACCTTTCCCACTGGTGAGCAAAATAGGATAAGATTAACATTTGGTGCAGTAATACAGGGTGTGATTTCCCAGCGTCTGATACCAACTGTTGATTCAAAACGAGTAGCCGCATTAGAGGTTTTGCTTCGTACATCGCATATACAACAGTTGATACTTGAAAGCAGAGATGACGAGATTGTAGATGCTATATACGATGGTAAGGAGATTTACGGTTCACAAACTTTTGATCAGGCGATTTTAGATCTATATAAAGCCGGGATCGTTTCACAAGAAAAAGCGTTTGAGTTTGCAACTTCTCCGGCAGACTTAAAGCTTAAAATGGAGGGCCTTGAAGAAAACGCCAGATTAAATGATAAAGATAAAAAATCTCTTGAAAGCAAAGAGTATTCCCCATCAGAAATTTTTGATTTAAAAGAGTAAATTAAGTGATTTTTAGATATAATTGCGCTCATTTAAATTCAAGGGACAGACATGTTAGAGGGTATAATTAGAGAGAGTATTGGTAAGCGCGAAACAAAAGCGTTACGTCGTGATGGTTATCTAATTGCTAATATATATGGAAAAGGGCTTGAAAATATCAATGCCGCTTTCAAGCAAAACGAGTATATTAGAGCAGTTCGTAGTAAAGAAACATTAGCATTTGATGTTAAAATAGCAGATAAAATACTAAGTGTAGTTATTCAATCATATGAATCACATCCTTTAACAGGCGAATTGTTGCATGTAGATTTAATGGTTGCGCAAAAAGATATTCAAACGCATTATCATGTACCGGTCAAGCTGGTTGGTGAATCAATTGGACTTAAAAATAAAGGTTTAATAAACTTATCAAAAAAACGCTTACGAGTCAAAGGACTTATCGGAGATCTTCCAAAAGATATTGTGATAGATATTTCCAAGATGGATATTGGCGATTCAAAAATGATTCGTGATCTTGATCCAATTGAAAATGTTATTTTTACAGACAGTTCCCGTGTAGGTGTTGTAAGTATTATTAAGGCTAAGTAATTATGTTGATTGTCGGGCTTGGTAACCCAGGTTCGAACTATGCGCGTTCACGTCATAATATAGGTTTTATGGTGATTGACGAATTGCTAAACATGGTGCCTTCAAGACAGATAAATAACACTCGCTTTAAGGGGCAGCTGTTTAAATCAGGTGCTCTTTTCTTTCTTAAACCTATGACATATATGAATTTAAGCGGTGAAAGTGTTGCCGCTGTCAAAAATTATTATGATATTAAAAAAATAGTTGTTATTCATGATGATTTGGATCTTCCTTTTGGATCGATAAAATTTAAAAGAGGCGGCGGAAGCGGCGGCCACAATGGAATTAAATCAATTGATAGCTTTATAACAAACGATTATATCCGTATAAGAATGGGCATATCTAAGCCGGAAAACAAAGATGAAACGGTAGCATATGTTCTATCGTCTTTTTCAAAAGAGGAGATGCTTGATACTATGTCATGGGTCAAACATGCGGCATTGGCTTCTTTGCAACTGCAAAACAAAACAATGGAAGATGTAGCGTCATTGTTTACTCTTAAAAAACTTTAGATAAGATACTCTTTATGTTGCTTTTTAAATACATATCTTTTCATTATTTGAAATATTTTACTATTATTTTATCTGCCTTGGTGATGTTTATCGTGGGGTTGGATTATCTTCAAAATATAAATCATTTGCCAAAATCGGCAAACTTGGTACTTATTTACCTAATGTATAGAAGTTTTTATGCCATTGATATGGTTTTGCCGATAGCTTTGGTATTTGCGATGATAGGGACAAAACTGTATCTAATTAAGTCAAACTCTTTAGTTTCGTTTTATTCATTAGGATATAATAAAAAAGCGGTTTTAAGACCATTTTTAATAATATCATCGTTGATTATCATGCTATTTATTGCATTGCATGATACAAATTTTGCAAAAGCAAATGAAATATCCAATAACATAAGAAATTTTAAGCAATATCTAAATCCTACTAAAAATCTTTTTTTTACGTTTAATCATAAATATATATATTTTGGTGAATTATATCCGCTGCAAAGAAGAGCCGTCAATGTTAGAATTTTCTATACCAACAAACAAAATTTACAGAAGATTTTAATCTCAAAAGAAGCAATTTACAAACATCACGCATGGGAGTTAACCAAAGTTCATGTGATAACAAAACCGTTGATAATATCGCTTCGTGGCAAAGGCATCACTGTTAAAACGGAAAATACCATGAACGCTCTACCTAAGTTTAAGCCAAAAATTTTAAATCAGGTGTATGATGGAAGAGTTAATTTTACGATATCCGATGCGTTTGAGGCCTTGATTTTATTTAAGAATCAGCACATTAATATCTCTCATATTAAAAGTGCTTTATATAAGATTTTTGTATATCCTTTTTTTGCTCCGCTGCTTATTGTTATTCTTTTTGTTTTCGTACCTATTAGTTCAAGAGTATTAAATTTAAGCTTTTTTACTTTTATGGCTATTTTAGCTACACTCGTCGTATGGGGATTATTGTTTATGATGATGGAATATGCATTTACGGCAACCGTTTCTAGTGAAATCGGCATATTGTTACCTGTTTTTATTTTGTTTGTTATCGCGGTTTTTTATTATAAACGCTATATTTCAGACTAAAATTTGTAGAGCTGTTTTTAAGTATTTTTTAGATAAAATTTATCATTAAAATTTAGGAGATTTTGTGATAGATTTTCAAGAATTGGCAGAGAAATATAAAACTCCGCTTTATGTTTATGATTTTGAATATATGAAGCAGCAGTATCAAATGCTTAAAAGTGCTTTTAAGGCAAGAAAATCTTTATTGGCTTATGCGGTAAAAGCAAATTCCAATTTAAGCGTCATACAACAATTTGCATCACTAGGAGGTGGTGCAGATTGTGTATCTATCGGTGAGGTCAGACGGGCTTTACTGGCGGGAATTGAACCATATAAGATTATTTTTAGTGGCGTGGGCAAGCAAGATGATGAGATAACAGAAGCAATATCGAGTGATATTTTATATATTAATGCAGAAAGCATGGCAGAGTTAGAGCGTATAGAGTTGTTAGCAAGAAATATGAACAAACCTTGCAGAATCAGCGTTCGTGTAAATCCAAATATTGACCCAAAAACACATCCATATATCTCAACAGGGCTAAGTGCAAATAAATTTGGGGTAGATATAAATACCGCCAAAAGAATGTATATTTTTGCTAAAAACTCTTCATATCTTGAACCAGTCGGTATCCATTTTCATATCGGAAGTCAGCTTACTGATTTAGAGCCCATAACAGAGGCAGCAATTATAGTTGCAGACTTGGTTAGATCTTTACATGTAATTGATATAGATATTAAGTTTTTTGACGCAGGCGGTGGTCTTGGTGTTGTTTATGACCAGGAAAATACAATTTCACCACATGATTATGCACAAGCCGTACTTTCGGCGCTAAAAGGACTGGATGTTACTGTTGTGTGTGAACCGGGTAGATTTTTAACCGCTAACGCAGGCTATTTTGTAACTAAAGTATTGTATGAGAAGGTAAATGAACAAAAACGTTTTATTATTGTTGATGGGGCAATGAATGATCTTTTGCGCCCTAGTCTTTATGGAGCTTTTCATATGGTCTCAACAGTAGGCGGCAAGGGAGAAAAAAGTAGAGCAGATGTCGTTGGTCCTGTTTGTGAGAGCGGCGATTTTTTGGCAAAAGATTGTATGCTTCCGCCGCTTAAACACAATCAGTTGTTGGTGATACATAGTGCCGGCGCTTATGGTTTTGGAATGGGAAGCAATTATAATACACGTCCACGAAGTGCGGAAGTGGCAGTGCAAGGAGACGTAAACTGGTTAATCAGGCGTCGTGAGACTTTTGAAGATTTAATAGTATTAGAAAAAGATTATTTGAGAAGTTAATGTGTATTTTATAGATGTTCAAGGAACCTTGATTGATGATAGTGATAAAAAACCGATTCCCGGAAGTATAGAATTTATCAATTATTTAAATAGCAGCAATACTCCCTATATGGTTGTTACAAATAATACAAAATTCTCCAGCACATCTTTTTTACACTACTTAAACTCCATAGGATTGCAAATCGATAAAGACCATTATATTGACCCATTTACTGCATTAATTGAGCTCATAGATAAGCACGATGAGATAGCTGCTTACGGAAGCGATGAGTTTTTGCAACTCTTAAGAGATATGGGTTATAAGTTAAATTTTATCTCCCCTGTAAAAGTTTTGATATCAGTTAAGCAAGATTATCTTTTCGATGAGTTTGCCCAGATGATAGATTTTTTATTGGATGGTGCAGATTTAGTCGGAATGCATGAAACTACTTTATATGTAAAAAATTCTAAAAGATATCCCGGAGTCGGAGCATTGTTGCAGATGTTGTCATCAGCGTCTTGCAAGCCTTACACGGTTGTAGGCAAGCCAAGTGTATATTTTTATACCCAAGCGTTAAATAAGCTTCGCAAGCTAAATAAAAATGCAGATTTTGATGATATTACTATTATAAGTGATGATTTAAAAGGAGATTTAATCTCAGCATCAAAATTAGGTATGAAAACGGTATTTGTTTTAAGTGGAAAATATAAAACGGCTGGTGAAATTATTCCTTTAATTGCCAAACATGAACATCCGGATTTAATATTTAACAATATAAAAAATATGATGGAGAATCTATGAAACCCTTATGCAACTTGCAAGAATGTAGAGAGCAGATAGATAAGCTAGATGAAGAACTTTTGGAGCTTTTAAACAAGCGTATGGCAGTCGTAAAGACTGTTGGAGAGATCAAGCAAAATACAAAAAGTGCTATTTATCGTCCTGAACGTGAGAAAGAGATTATAGCCAGGCTGAGTCAAAAAAATAGTCAATCAGGTGGTTTGTTAAATAAAGAGGCTATTGAAGCTGTATATTTTGAGATTTTTGCAGTTTCAAGAAATCTTGAACTGCCTGAGCGTATAGCTTACCTGGGGCCGGAGGGGAGTTTCACTCATCAAGCGGCTGAGAGTCGTTTTGGTGCTATGAGCAGCTACTTGTCTCTTAATTCCATACAATCCGTTTTTACGGCAGTAGAAGCAAAGCGTGCCAAATTCGGTGTTGTGCCGATTGAAAATTCTAGGGACGGTATTGTTGGAGAAACGCTTGATTTATTGGCAAAATCGCATATAAAAATAGTTGCAGAGTTGTATATGCCAATTCATATGGCATTTGCAACTAAAGCTGAGAACATAGCAGATATAAAAAAAATATATTCAAAAGATAAAGGTTTTGGGCAGTGCAGAGAATTTTTACTTGATAATAATTTAAATGAAATCGAGCATATTCTTGTAGATTCTACGGCAAAAGCTGCTATTTTGGCATCTCAAGATAAAGAAGCGGCTGCGATTTGCAGCCATATTGCGGCAAAACTGTATAACGTACCGACCATGTTTGAAAATATTGAAGATACGCTGGATAATACCACCAGATTTGTAATATTGAGTGATTTTAAAAATGCAATCAGTAAAGATGACAAGACATCGGTATTAGTTAAATTAAAAGATCCTTTAAAAGCAGGTGCGTTGGTGAATTTCTTACAAGATTTTAATGATGAGAAGATAAATCTCTCTAAGATAGAATCGCGTCCATCTAAAGAAAAGGAAAAGATGGGGTATTGGTTCTTTATAGATTTCTTTGGACATATAGATGATAAAGCAGTTCAAAAAGTTATCCAAAAACACGGTAAAGAGGTAGTTTGGCTTGGAAGCTATGCCAAAGGAGATGCATGAAATTTAATAAACATTTGCAAGATATTGTAACATATGAGGCAGGAAAGCCGATAGAATTGGTTGTCAGGGAGTTTGGTATAAGCCCAAGTGAAATTATTAAGCTAGCAAGCAATGAAAATCCATTTGGATGCTCAAAAAAAGTCCAAGAAGCCGTGAGAGAGATTATTCCAAATATGTCATTATATCCGGATGATTCGATGTGGAAATTAAAGCATGCTATCGGCAATCGCTTTAGTGTAAAAGATGATAATGTTATAATAGGCGCAGGGAGCGATCAGATTATTGAGTTTGCTATGCACGCTAAAAGCTCTAAAGAGGGCTCTATACTCACAAACAGCGTTACTTTTGCCATGTATGAGATTTATGCAAAACATGTAGGTGCTAGGGTTATTAAAACTTCATCTATGCAACATGATTTGAATGAGTTTTATGAATTGTATCAGAAGCATAATCCAGATATTATATTCTTATGCACTCCAAATAACCCAACAGGCGATGCTATAGATTCAGATGATATGATTGGGTTTTTGAAAAAGATAGACTCTGAGACATTGGTTGTTGTTGACGGTGCATATATCGAGTATGGTGCATATAAAGACAAATCGAAGGCTATATCTCCAAAAGAGCTTATTTGGCAGTTTGATAATGTTTTATATTTAGGGACATTTTCCAAGATTTACGGCTTGGGAGGGATGCGCGTTGGTTACGGTATAGCTTGTGTGGATATTATAAAAACATTATATAAATTGCGTCCGCCTTTTAACATCACAACATTATCTTTAGAGGCGGCAAGTGTAGCATTATCTGATGAGCAGTTTATACAAGAATGTTTGGTGTCTAATTTTAGCCAAATGAAAAGATATGAGAACTTTGCCTTAGAAAATAACATTAAAATTATAAATAGTTATACTAATTTCATTACTTTTTTACTAAGTGAGCGGTATAATTCCTCAGATTTAGCTTATTTTTTGCTTAAAAAAGGTATGATAATTAGAGATTTAAAGGGATACGGTTTAAATGCGGTGAGAATAACCATCGGTAAACCGGCACAAAATGATATCTTCTTTAAACTTATGTCAGAATATTTATAATGGTTGTATATGGATTTTAAAGCACTCTTTTCACAATTAGTAGTATTATATTCAAAGCTAAGTAAATCTCAGCGTATTATTATAGGCGGTGCAGTCGCTACAATTGCGGCGTTTTTAGCTTTTTTAATTATCTATGCTTCACACAGCCCATCGCAAACCAGCTATGTACCGCTTTTTGAAAAACTAAGCAGTACGGATGCAAACAAAGTAATTCAGAAGTTAACAAAAGATAATATACCTTATTTGGTAAAAAGCAATAATCTGATTGAAGTACCTAAAAATATCGTCTATAAAGAGCGTATAGCTATTGCGGCCATAGGGATTCCAAAAAATAATACAGTCGGATTTGAACTCTTTAATACACAAAAATTCGGTGCTACAAATTTTGATCAAAACATTGAGTATTTACGGGCTTTAGAAGGTGAGCTTTCTAGAACTGTTTCTGCTTTAAATCCGGTAGAAAATGCTACTGTATCCTTGGCTATTCCTAAAGCAAGTCTATTTGTACAAAAACAGGTTGCTCCCACCGCATCAGTTGTAGTAAAACTGTTTCCAAATATGACTCTCTCATCGGCACAGATACGAGGAATTAAGAACCTTGTAGCTGCTTCAGTACCGAGACTTTTAGTTAAAAATGTTACGCTTGTCAATAGTGACGGCATATCTTTAGGCTCAAATACACAAACTGCGCAAATGGGAACAGCTGCTGCCATACAAGAGCAATACACAAATGCTCAGGAAAAATTAAGAGAACATAAAATTGTCAATGTTATTGCGCCGTTTGTCGGAGGTCCTGGCCATGTTGTAGCTGAGGTTAATATTGCTTATGATTTTTCAAAACTTAGTTCAAAATCTGAAGTTTATAATCCAAATAATGTAGTAAGAAGCGAACAAAGTGTACAAATTAAAAGAAGTGGCAGTTCTCCTGCATCTGCTGGCGGTGTGCCTGGAGCTGTTAGTAATATATCGCCGATAAAAAATCCTACAAATAATACAAATGTCAACAAATATAGTAAAAGTACAGATACTACTAATTATGAAATATCTAAAACAATATCATCAACAACTGCTCAGTTTGCGCGCATAAAGCGTATTACTGTTGCAGTGGTTGTGGACGGTAAATATCGATATAAATTTACAAAAACGGGAAAACCTACAAATAAGCTTGAATATATCCCATTAAGTCAATCACAATTAAGTGCTATAAAATCGTTAGTTATTCAAGCCGCAGGTTTAAATTTGCAACGCGGCGATCAGGTCTCTGTGAAGAATTTTGAATTTAAAGTGATCAATAACAAACGAAAAACTACAGGCATACACAAAGCGTTATCTTTTTATAGCCAATATATAGCACCGTTTTCATTTATTTTTAAATATCTCGTCGTGCTATTGATTTTGTTTGTTTTGTACAAAAAAGTGATAACTCCGTTTGCCAAAGAGATGCTGGAGATATCCAAAGAAGAAGAATCCGTTAAAAAACCTATTTTAGATTTTGCCGAAGAAGATGACACGGATTTAGCCGACAAGGTTCAAAAAATGCGTAAAAAAGTAGAAGAACAATTGGGTGTAGGGGACAATTTTAATGAAGACGGATTAAAATATGATGTATTATTGGAAAAACTAAGAGCAATTACCGAGGATCATCCTGAAGATATAGCAACATTAATTCAAAATCTACTTTCTGAAGAAATTAGTGCTCATTCACAAAAACCAAAAGCAGGAGCATAGATGAGTTTAACCCCAGCACAGCAAGCACATTTAGATGAAATGCCGATGGCGGAGAAAGTGGCTGTTTTACTTTTACAGTTAGGTGAAGATATAACAGCGTCTATTTTCACTCATCTTGATATTAATGCAATCACAGAAATTTCTAAATATATAGCATCAAATCAAACTATTGACAAGAGTATAGCTTCAAACGTCTTGGATGAGTTTTATGCTATTTTCCAATCAAGTCAATATATGACTGCCGGTGGTATGGAATATGCAAGAGAACTATTATACAGAGCCTTAGGACAAGATGAAGCCAAAAAGATTTTAGACAAGTTGTCAAAGAATCTGCAAAGCTCTCAAAATTTTGCATACCTTTCAAAAATAAAACCACAACAGCTTTCCGATTTTATCATTAATGAGCATCCGCAGACAATCGCACTTATTCTTGCGCATATGGATGCGACGTCTGCTGCAGATGTACTTAGCTACTTTTCTGATGATTTGCGGGCTGAAGTAGCTATGAGGATGGCAAAATTAGGCGATATATCACCTTCTGTTATTAAAAGGGTCAGCGCAGTGCTTGAATCAAAACTTGAAGCACTAGCTAGCTATAAGGTGGAAGTAGGAGGTCCACGCGCAGTTGCCGATATCTTTAACCGTTTAGGTGTAAAAGCATCAAAAGCAACACTTGGCTCCATAGAGCAAATAGACGAAGAATTGGCATCTTCTATAAAAGACATGATGTTTACTTTTGAAGATATAGGCGGACTTGATAATAATTCTATCAGAGAAGTGTTAAAAGAAGTAGATAAAAAAGATTTAATGTTGGCGTTAAAGAGTGCGCCTGAAGATCTTAAACAAAAATTCTTCTCAAATATGTCTCAACGTGCTAGAGAAACTTTTGAAGAAGAGATGCAATTTTTAGGTGCAGTAAAAATGAAAGATGTAGAAACGGCACAACGCAAGGTTGTTGAAGCGGTTACTAAACTCTCTGAACAAGGTACAATTCAGATGGGTGGATCTGAGGAGATGATAGAGTAATGAATCATGTCATTAATCAAGCCAGTCTATCAGAACATTCAATCGATAGATATAAATTTAAGGTCTTGTCAAACACAACTCTTAATGAGCACAATGGCATAGATTCTGACAATACCTCAATACTTGCAGCCGATGAGGCACATGAAGCAAAATCAAATATCTCATCTAAAGATGAATTAGTTGAATCATTGTTGAAAAAAACAGATGAAATGACATCCAATTTTATTAAACTCCAGATGAAACTAGAAAAAAAAGATGAAGAGTGCAAACAGCAGCAAGAACGTATAAAACAAGAAAGTTTTGAAGAGGGCAAGATAGCCGGTCAAGAAGAATTTGATGCCAAAATCAAAGAGGAATATGATGAAATACATAAGCGATTTGAGGATTCTATTTTAAAAATGCAAAAAAGTGCACAAGAATATGAGGGAGCATTAGATGCTATCAAACATGATTTATTGCGCGGAGCACTAGACATCGCAAAAGAGGTTGTAGGTATTGAGCTAGAAAATAACTCATCAAATGTTGCTAAAGCATTAGCTGATGAGCTTATAGGCCAATTACAAAATGCAGGTAAAATGACTATTAAGGTTAATCCTATAGACTATCAGGTAATATTAGAAAAATTGGGATCTAACGACAAAATAGAAGTTGTCCCAGACACTGCAATCTCAAAAGGTGGTGTTGTGATTATGAGTGACGTAGGAAATATGGATGCCCAAATCTTAAATCGTTTTGACAGGGTAAAAAAAGTAGTATTAGATGGCAAATAAAATAGACGTGAAAAATTATGATATTGATCAGTTAAATGATCTTTGTAGCGATATCCGCAATAGAATTTTAGATGTGGTAAGCACTCATGGAGGACATCTTAGTTCGACTTTAGGTGCAACAGAACTTATTGTAGCGATGCATAAAGTTTTTGATTCTTCTAAAGATCCTTTTATTTTTGATGTATCGCACCAGGCTTATGCGCATAAGCTAATTACCGGAAGATGGGATGAATTTGAAACATTAAGGCAGTTTGGCGGTATTTCAGGCTTTACAAAACCGAGTGAGAGTGATGAAGATTTTTTCGTTGCAGGACACAGCTCAACATCTATTTCACTTGGAGTAGGTGCGGCAAAAGCCATTGCGCTAAAAGGCGAGCAGGATTCAAGAGTACCGGTGGTTATGATAGGCGACGGCGCTATGAGTGCAGGTATGGCTTATGAAGCTCTAGATGAACTAGGAGATAAAAAATATCCTATGGTAATCATTCTAAACGATAATGAAATGAGTATAGCATCTCCAATAGGTGCAATCAGTAGAATGCTATCATCTGCCATGGCATCAGGATTTTATCAAAAATTTAAGAAAAAAACTGAACAGTTTGTAGATAACTTTGGAGAAAGTGCACGATATATTGCAAAGCGGATGGAAGAATCATTAAAGTTAATCACTCCGGGCATCTTGTTTGAAGAGATGGGTATTGATTATATAGGTCCAGTTGACGGTCATAATCTTAAATCTTTAATAGATATATTACAGCGTGCCAAAGAGATGAAAAAACCGGTATTGATTCATGCCCAGACTATTAAAGGTAAGGGATATGCGCTAGCAGAGGGAAAACACGAGAAATGGCATGGCGTTGGACCTTTTGATCTGATTAGTGGAGAGATATATAAAAAAAGTTCATCCAAATCTGCTACAACCGTCTTTTCTGAAGCTCTTTTACATGTAGCATCGCAAAATGATAAAATTGTAGGAGTTACTGCAGCTATGCCTACGGGTACAGGTTTAAATCGTTTAATAGAACGTTTTCCTGAACGTTTTTGGGATGTTGCAATAGCAGAACAACATGCAGTAACCTCAATGGGTGCTATGGCAAAAGAAGGATTTAAACCATTTTGTGTAATTTATTCAACTTTTTTACAGCGTGGGTACGATCAGATTATTCATGATGTTTGTTTGATGAATTTACCAGTAGTTTTTGCTATTGACAGAGCAGGCATAGTAGGAGAAGACGGTGAAACCCATCAAGGAGCTTTTGATATCGGTTTTTTAAGAGTTGTGCCAAATATGACGCTGTTTGCGCCACGTGATGAAAAATCGATGCATCAAGCAGTTGCTTTTGCTTCTAAATATGCCTATCCCTGTGCCTTCAGGTATCCAAGAGGGAGTTTCATTCAGACTGATTTGCCTGAATCTATTGATTTTAAACTAGCCAAATCACAACTTCTTCTGAGTAATAATAGCGATATATTGCTTATTGGATATGGAAATGGAGTAGGACACGCATATCAGACAATGAAGTTGTTAGATTTTAAGGTTTCATTGCTTGATTTGCGTTTTGTAAAACCACTAGATGAGAAAATGCTGCTTGATATGGCGCAAAAGCATAAATTCTGGTTTATTTTTAGCGACAGCGCAAAAGAAGGCGGTGTCGGATCGGCTATACTAGAATTTTTAAATGATAATAATATACACGGTATTAATGTTGTTAGTTTTGAATATGATGATAAGTTTATTCCACACGGTAATACTGTGTTAGTTGAACAATCTTTAGGCATCAGACCAGAACAATTAGCCGCGCAAATTACAAAATATATATCAGCGAGCAGTATTGATATGCTGAAACTGTTTAAGGAGGTTGTATAGTGAATAAGTATCATAGTTATCCACTGACTTTAACTAACACCAGCCGCGATGAAATACTTACCTATTTTAATAACAGTTATGATCTTTTTGAAAGAATGTTTGATATTTTAAAGAATGATTCTGTTTTTTATAAACAATCAGAGCCTACCAGACATCCCATGATCTTTTATTTTGGTCATACGGCAACCTTTTTTATTAATAAATTGATACTGGCAGGTGTTATAAAAGAGCGTATAAATCCCATTTTTGAGTCTATATTTGCCGTCGGCGTAGATGAGATGCGATGGGATGACCTTGATTCTTCGCACTACAGTTGGCCGTCTGTGCAAGAAGTAAGAGAGTACCGTCTAAAAGTAAGAAGTCTAATTGAGAAGCTGATTAAAACACTGCCTCTGAATCTACCTATAAAACCAGATAATGCATTTTGGATTATTTTAATGGGCATAGAGCATGAAAGAATACATATAGAAACATCTTCAGTGTTGCATAGACAAATGCCAATAGAACTTATCACAGAGGTAGATGATTTTGATATCTTTGATGATATGAGTGATGATTTTTTACCCAATATGCTAGTAGATATCAGCGGTGATACTATTACGCTTGGTAAAGATGAAACGCATCATCTCTACGGTTGGGATAATGAGTACGGTTCATTGACATGTAAAGTAGAAAATTTTAAAGTTTCGAAATATCTAGTAAGTAATGGAGAATTTTTAGAGTTTGTCCAAAATGGCGGATATGAAAATCATAAATATTGGGATAATGATGGGTTATTGTTTTTAAAACATTCAAACGCTAAGTATCCAAGATTTTGGGTTAAGGATAAAAATGGGTATAAATACCGGACATTAACCAAGATTATAGATATGCCGCTTAACTGGCCTGTTGATGTAAATGCTTTGGAAGCTCACGCTTTTTTGAGGTATATATCCATAAGAGATAATAAAAAATATGATTTACCGACTGAAGCACAGTGGTACAGGCTATATGAGCATGCCAAATTTAAAGATGTGCCTGATTTTGATGACACAAAGGCAAATATTAATCTCTCTTACCATGTTAGTGCTTGCAGTGTAGATCGGTTTGAGCATAATGGTATTTGCGACATTGTAGGAAATGTGTGGCAATGGACAAAAACACCTATAGGTCCGTTTGATGGCTTCAAGATCCATTATGCATATGATGATTTTTCAACTCCTACTTTTGATGATAAACATTTTTTAATCAAAGGCGGCTCTTTTATAAGTACCGGCAATGAAATAATGAAGCATTCAAGATATGCTTTTAGAGGGCATTTTCACCAACATGCAGGTTTTAGATATGTAATTGCAAATAATAAAGAAGAGAGTAATATGAAAGATGTATATGAAAGCGATGAGTTGGTTTCTCAGTATTGTGAGTTTCAATACGGTGAAGAATATTTCAGCATTAAAAATTTTGCCGTTACTTGTGCAAGCAAAGCTTCTTCTTTTGCCGTTAATCATAAAAAAGCTCTTGATTTGGGATGTGCAACAGGAAGAGCTTCGTTTGAACTGGGAAAAAATTTTGATATGGTGGAGGGTGTTGATTTTTCTGCACGATTTATCTCTGTTGCTGCCAGATTGCAAAATGAAGGTTATCTTGCATATCACACCAAACAAGAGGGAGACCTTTATACCAAGAAAAAAATAACCTTAAAAGAGTTGGGTTATGATGATATAAAGGATAAAATTTCTTTTTGGCAGGGCGATGCTTGTAACTTAAAACCAACTCTTACATCTTATGATCTCATAATGGCAACAAATCTTATAGACAGGCTGTACAACCCTAGGTTGTTTTTAGACACTATTCACAAGAGATTAAAAGATGAAGGTATTTTAGTAATTACCTCTCCATATACCTGGCAGGAAACATCTACTAAAAAAGAGTTTTGGCTTGGTGGATACAAAAATAAAGACAAAAATGAAGTCCATACACTAGATACATTAAAAGAGATTTTATCTTTAAATTTTACGTTGGTTCATTTGGAAGATGTAGAATTTGTGTTAAGAGAATCAGTACGAAAATATCAGCATACAATTTCTCAGATGAGTGTGTGGAAAAAAAGATGAAATATGATTTTTCACACTGCATGGATAGAAGCCGCTCTAACGGGATTAAATATACAAGAAGACTAAAGCTTTTTAAAACCGAGGATGTTATACCCATGTGGGTTGCAGATATGGATATTGACACTCCATCTTTTGTTGTGCAAGCTGTAAAAAAAAGATTGGAATTTACCAACTTTGGATATGAGGAGTTGCCCTTGTCAACCATTATGTCTCAAATTAACTGGATTAAGAGGCATCATGGTCTTGAGTTTAGATCTGAGGAGTTTTTATATTCACATTCGGTAGTAGCTAGTATAAATGTTGCTATTGAAGCATTTAGTGACATTGGCGATAATATTATCGTTCAAACACCTGTTTATCCACCGTTTTTTAAAAGTATTGTTACGCATGACAGAGAAGTTCTTTACAATCCTCTTAAGCGTGATAAGGATGGTAGTTACAGTTTTGATATTGAAGATTTGTTGTCAAAAATTAATAATAAAACCAAAATGCTATTGCTTTGTTCTCCGCACAATCCTGTAGGAAGAGTGTGGAGAGAGGAGGAGCTAAGAAAATTGGCAGATGTCTGTGTGAAGCATAATATCGTTGTGTTTGCTGATGAGATTCATAGTGACCTTGTGTATGATCCAAACATCCATACCCCTTTTGCTAGTCTTGGCAGCGATATTAACAAGCTTACAATTACAGCCATGGGAGTGGGAAAAACATTTAATATGGCAGGTTTTGCAATAAGCAGTATCATAATTTCTGATGATAATTTACGCAAAACTTTCAAAATCGTATATGATAAGATACATTTTGCGCAGGGAGCAAGCTTGAGTCATATAGCTATGGAGTATGCATATAATCATGGTGACCAATGGCTCAAAGAGTTAAAAGAGCATTTAGTAGATAATCTTTTTATGCTACAACAAGTGTGCAAAAAACATTCTGATAAAATATCATTGATACCACCACAAGGGACATATTTGGCATGGCTTGACTGCACTGGGATGAATCTCAGCGACAGTGAATTAAATAATTTTTTTATCCATAAAGCTAAACTTGGATTATCATCAGGTATCTCATTTTCTAGAGACGGCAGTGGACATATGAGACTCAATTTTGCGGTTTCATCTGAGATCATGATGCGTGCCGTAAATCAACTGGACAGTGCATTAGTTGACTTTAAATAACGTAACACTTAAAAAAATTCAGCCTTTTTTAGGTAACCAGCATATTTTATCGCTTGCAACGTGTAGTGATAATCAGCCCTTCTGTTGCAATGTATTTTATATATATGATAGTGAGAAAAATCATTTTATTTTTGCCTCTAGTGATGACACTAAGCATATTGAAAATATAAAAATAAATAATAATGTAGCAGGAACAATACATTTAGATACAGATGTTGTGGCTAAGATTTTGGGGGTACAGTTTAAGGGAAAGACAGAGCTATATAAGGGAGACAAGATGATCTATTTTAAGAGATTTCCGTTATCTGTAATTTTAAAACCAAAGTTATGGTGTATCCAAATAGAGTGGCTTAAAATGACAGATAACAGGCTAGGTTTTGGTAAAAAACTTATTTGGCAGAAGCTTTGAACGTAAAGAAAGAACACTCTGTTTGACTGCTTTGTTTGACAACAATTGACGGCAGGGTTTTTGACTTGAATCCGTAAGCCCTGCATCCATGTGGTTGCGCATTATCCCAAGTAACATAATAATAAATACATTTTTTACAATCAATTCGTTTTATCATGAAATTTCTCTAATTTGATATTATCTTTGCTTAAGTTACCGTTAATATCTGTTTCGTTAATACAAGGCGCATAAAAAAGTGCACCACTCCATATACCTTTAATAGTTTTGCTAAAAATAATTAACCAAAAAATAACAAGTTGGATACTAAAAATAATTGCCAGGACCTCAAAAAACTTAAATTGTACCAGATGCCATATTTGAAATGTAGCGGCTGTATAAACGCCTACAGGGAATGTAAAAGCCCACCAACCCATGCTAAAAGGGAGCCCTTCTTTGAAAAATTTTAGTGTAATTATCCACGACATGGCATACCACCATAAACCATATCCCCATATCAGCAAGCCGATAATTAAACCAAACGCTTGCAAATAGCTTGATAAATAACTAAGCTCGGTATGCATCAAAACAGTTTTTGATGCACTTCCAAGAAGTAGGAGCGATAGCGTTCCTGTTCCTAGCGGACCTAATGTCAACCAGCTAGTTACTGCCATGTCTTTATGTGGAAGCTTGTGCGTTACCAGCCTTAAGAACAAAATAACAAGTACAGACATAGCCAAAGGAACTGATAAGCCCCATAATATATAACTGATAAAGAGCATAATCTCAGCTGTAAAACCGCTGTAATGCGAGACTAGTAAACCACCAGCAGATGCCGCTACTTCTGATGCAACAATTGGCAACAGCCATACTGCGGTCATATTTTGTAGGGTGTGGTTTTTTTGTATCGTGAACATGAAATAAGGAATAAATAAACCGATTACAATTGCTAAAACTACATCAAGATACCATAAATATAAAGCAATCTGTAGAGAAATTTTTCCAAAAAATATTGGACCAAATAAGACAAATCCTTCTATTATCGGTACCATAGCCATCGGAATTGCGCCCAAAAACATCGACTGTACAGGATGGTGCAACAAGGGTTTCATGCTGCTTGGAAATTTAATAATCCTTAAAATAAACAGTGAACTAAATAATAAAAAAAATAATATATCAATAATCCAAAAGGCCTCTATGACTATGGTTTGTGCAAAAAATAGATTTTTTACAATATTGTGCATTGTTAAAAAAGCTAATCCTGTGCCCATATTTAAGGTGAACCAATTTGGAGTAAAATTATGGATAATTTCATTGATATTTTTTTGTTGCAACGGTTTCAAGTTCACGTAATGGGCCCTTCATTTAAAGATTATTGAAATTGTATCAAAGATTCTCCCACTCTTAGTTAAAAGTTCAACGCTTAAGTTATTTAATCAATTGCTGTTTAAGAGATTTAGGTATAATATATTTTTAGGGGGTTTATTATGGTTGTGAAGGTAAATGGCGATAACAAGCATGTCTCACCCGATGATACGCTTTATGATTTAATATCATTTTTAAATTTGGCTGATAGAGTGATGGCAGCTGCTGTTAACATGAAGATTGTAAAAAAAACAGAGTGGTCGAGATATATTTTAAAGCCTGACGATAAGATAGAGTTACTTGATTTCGTTGGAGGAGGGTGATAGTGTCTCTAAAGCGACAACCGCTATTGCATATTCTCCGTCATGTGTAATAGAGAGTGAGGCATTAAAAATATTAAATTTTTGCATAATGTTTTTACTTAAAGAGAGTATCGGGGCACCTCTGTCTGTTTTTGATATTATAATGTCAAAGAATGAACACTCACTTCCTATACCTGTTTGAAGTGCTTTAGAGCAAGCTTCTTTGGCAGCCCAAAAGCCGGCAGCCGTTTTTACTGACTTTATTAATTTAAGTTCATCGTCTGATAAAAATTTACGCAATCCTTTATCACCGTATCTGTCCACTATTTTTTTCATGCGCTGTATTTTAATGATATCTATGCCTATCATCACTGTACTACAAACTCAGTGAAGAAAACCCCCTCAATACTACCATCACTAAGCATAGGATTGATAGCATTGGCAATCTCTTGAGCTAGCTTATTTTTACCTGCTATAGTTGAAATCTGTTGATATGTTTTTGATGATAAGACGCCAATAACTCTATTTCTTACAACAGCTTCTTTTGCTTTTAACTCAGCAGCCAAATCCTTATTGCTGAGTTCTAAAGACATTTGAGTTTTTAGATATCGTTGATGATTACTACTGACAAGATTAACAATAAATGTATCTAAGGGAAACAAAACTCCAACTTTTGCTAAAGAAACGGTGTTGCCAACTCCAATACTATTTTGATTGCTTGATGGAATCTTGTGCAAATGGCTTACGCTATTTGTATTGCCTTGTTTGGATTTCTTGCTACTACTGCCGGTAAAAAATATAAAGAACACACCGACTATAATTACTATTAATAAAATAACTACAATAATAATAATCAATAATTTTTTTGATTTTTTCTTTTTCGGTATTTTTTCTTGAATATCTTCTGATACTTCTTCATCAGCCATATGAATTCCTTTTGTTATAATTATACCAAATTTTTAAAGCCAACTGTAATGCTATGTCTTTAAGCGTTGGTCATTTTTTTGATTCTAATGGTACAAATTGAAATGTTTCTGGATCGTAATAGTCTATATTTCCACTTAGGACATCATAATACCAACCATGTATATATAATGTTTCATCGTCCAATCGTTTTTTTATTTCTGGATAAGTCATTAAATTATCAAGTTGTGTAATTATTGAAAGTTTCTCGGTCGTGCGCAGAATATCTGTCTCTTTTGCATCTTTTCCTAAACTGACCAGTGCCATAGATTTTGCTCTTTGTGCCAATTTAAGCCAATTGTTTATGTATGTCAATGGTTGTTCTTGTGGAGGTTTTGGCGCAAATAGATGTTTGATAGCGCCACAATCGCTATGACCACAAATAATTATATCATTAACATTTAAGACAGAAACTGCATATTCAATTGCAGAAGCAGTTGAATGAAAACCATCATCTACCTTATGAGGAGGCACAAAGTTCCCTACATTTCTTACCACAAACAAATCACCGGGCTTGGTTTGCAAAATAATATCAGGGACAACCCTTGAATCAGAGCATCCTATAAAAAGAGCTTTTGGCGCCTGCCCCTGATTAGCTAATTCGAGTAACTCATCTTCATGTTTTTTGAAATAAACATCTTTAAATAATACATTTCCTTGGGCAAAATCTTTTACATTCATTTTAAAATCCTTAGTTATATTTAACATCTTGTTATATTTAGATGACCTAAAATTGTATCAAAAACAGCTCCGGCTTCCCTGTTGATATCATCATGATATTCTAATATAATAGCCTTTTTGTTATTTATTAAATCACTTATATATATATTTGGCTTCATAGGGCAGAGTCTGATACTGTTTTTTATCGCAGTTAAAACTTTTTCTTTTTCTTCGTCTGTGCTGTACGCTAGAGATAATTTACAATATCTTTCTTCACTTTGATGCCGCGCATCTATCATTGATCGCTCCTGCTCTTTAGTTGGATTTGGTATTATATCCTGATGTTATGTACTTTTTCTAAAAGATACAAAATTTCAACTAATTATCTTAAGAAGGTTTACTTTTTGTAGCTTTAGCGGGTTATACAGCATTAGTTATATCTATAAAAAATTAAAACCATTCTAGTAGTTTATTGACTTCATTAATTTCATATGTTTTTACATTAGGAATCTTTGTGTGTTTTTTGGCAATTAGAGCTTTGGATATATTTTGCATGCCGGCTTCTTTAAGCCGTGTATCCATGTGAAAAACCTCCCGTATATCGCCAACTAAAGATACTTCACCAATAAAGACCGTTTCTTTAGAGATGATCCTATCCCTAAAGCTACTTATAATAGCTGCCAATATCGCAAGATCAGCAGCTGGTTCCATGATTTTTATACCACCTGTAATATTTATAAACACATCATAGTTGTTTAGTGGCATTTCTAGTTTTCTCTCTAGTAAAGCTAAAAGCATATTTAATCGATTGTTATCAAATCCCGTTGCCTGTCGTTTTGGATTTGGCGCATATGATTGTGAAACAAGAGCTTGAACTTCTAAAATTATGGGACGAGAACCCTCCATGATTACTGTTAATGCGGAACCTGGTTGAGACGCATTGCGGTTAAAAAATCTAGATGATATATCTTTTGCGCTAATTAACCCAATATCTCGCATCTCAAAAACACCAATTTCGCTAGTTGGTCCGAATCTGTTTTTAAAGCCACGCAGTATCCGAAGTTCTCTAGATGCATCGCCTTCAAAATATAAAACAGTGTCAACCATATGCTCAAGCACCCTAGGGCCAGCTATTGAACCCTCCTTGGTAATATGACCGATAATAAAAATAGCAATATCTTTTTCTTTTGCCAGTCGCATCAGTTCAAACGTAATTTGTCTAACCTGAGTTACAGAACCAGGTGCTGATGATATATCTTCTAAGTAAATTGTTTGAATAGAATCTATGATAATAAAATCATATCTTCTTGATTGTATTTCAGCTAAAATTCTTTGCAATCTTATTTCGCTTAGTAAAAATAGTGTTTTTTCATTTGATTTTAATCTATTTGAGCGTATTTTGATCTGAGTATGTGATTCCTCGCCTGTAACATAGAGTACATTTTTACCCGTTGAGGCTATATTGGAACCGACTTTAAGCAGTAATGTTGATTTACCAACCCCAGGGCTTCCTCCGATTAACGTTAAAGATCCAGGTACTATACCTCCGCCTAAAACTGTGTCTAATTCACAATCTAGCGATGAATATTTAGGAATTTCCATCTCTACAACTTCGGTGATTGAAATAGCTTGTTGTGTGAAATCTTGTCTTGATGATATATTTTTAATAATTTTTTGTTCTTGTTCATTTAGTTCTATAAAAGAATCCCATGCACCGCAATTGGTGCATTTGCCCATCCATTTAGGTGTGGTCATACCGCAATGCTGACATTCAAATAGAGTTTTTTGTTTGGCCATATTTTATCTTTTAGCTTAAATTTCTAATATTTTAGTATAAAATCTTTTAAAGCTATAAAAAGATGTCATACTGCAATAAAATATGATTTTAAAGTAGAAAAATTATTGATTTTATTCAAGAAATGGCGCGGTGGATGGGGTTCGAACCCACGACCCCCTGCGTGACAGGCAGGTATTCTAACCGACTGAACTACCACCGCAAAAAATGTATACACTGAAATTGGGTAAATGTTGCAAAGTAGCACTAGTGCTATGAGCTGAGCAAAATCAAGTGCGAACGTAACAAAAACGGACTTTGTTCGTTTTTATGTATAAGTAAAATGGTGGGCACTACAAGACTCGAACTTGTGACATCTACCTTGTAAGGGTAGCGCTCTACCAACTGAGCTAAGCGCCCTAAAAAGGGAATAATAACACCATTAAACTGGCGACCCCTAAAGGATTTGAACCTCTGTCTCTACCATGAAGTGATAGCGTCCTTGGCCACTAGACGAAAGGGTCACTTTCATTGAGCAAGACTACAATAATGGTGGGCACTACAAGACTCGAACTTGTGACATCTACCTTGTAAGGGTAGCGCTCTACCAACTGAGCTAAGCGCCCTTTGTTACTTAAAATTTTTTTGATTTAATTGTCTAGTATTTTAATCAAAAAAATGGCGCGGTGGATGGGGTTCGAACCCACGACCCCCTGCGTGACAGGCAGGTATTCTAACCGACTGAACTACCACCGCTTATTTTAGTTTAATATATGGTGTCCCGTGTTGGATTTGAACCAACGGCCACATCATTAAAAGTGACGTGCTCTACCAGCTGAGCTAACGAGACGAAATGGTTGTCATAAATGCTTATGAGGGCGAAATTATAGGTAAATTGCACCATTTTGTCAAGCATTTTAATCTAAATCACCAAAAAAAAGATTTTTATCAACGCTTAATAACATTTTTATGGCATATAGTACGCTTTTAGTCTGAATATAATTTCTATCTCCGCTTAAATAAAGTTTCTCTACTGTCTGATATGTTTTACTTCTAGCTGAGATAAAAACAGTGCCGACCGGTTTGTCTTTTGTGCCTCCGGTGGGTCCCGCTACTCCGCTAATACTTATCGCATAATCTGCATAACTAACGCTAAGGGCGCCTTCGCTCATCTGTTCAACCACATTGGCACTCACCGCTCCATAGTCTTGTAGCGTCTGAGTATCTACGGCAAGCCAATTTTCTTTGATAGTATTTGAATATGTAACTAGTGATCCGTCATACACTGCCGAAGCACCGCTTTCTTTTGTAAAAGCAGCTGCTAAAAGGCCGCCGGTACAACTCTCTGCAAAAGTAATTTTCTTATGTTTTAGATTAAGACGCTCTATAATATATGCTATGATGTTTGATGCAGCAATAATCTGAGTATTAAGTAAATGTTTGCTTGCGGCTATAAATTGTGTTACATTACCATATTTTCTACCCCTTACATTAATTTTTAGCCATCCCTTAATAAGTGTACTAATTTCAATATCTACTTCATTGGTTTTTGCCAGTGAATCCAGCAGTGCGACCGCACTTTGCTTGTCTTCATCAAAAAGATGTATAACTGCATGTGAGTTTTCTTCTTCAAGCAGCAATAGAGGAAACTGCTCATCTTCATCTATTTGCAGTACATTAATGAGACTTTGTTTATATCCTACAAGATAGCTACGCTCTTCAAACAATGTGCTAAAAGATGGTATAAGCATATCATCCTTTAAGATTTGATTATCTGCTGTTATCGTGCATATTAATTTCCCTATGACACTAAAACTTGCTTTTGTAGTTATGATGATAAGCTTGTTTTGTGTTGAGAATTCTCTCTCAAGATGTAAAAATAGAGAGTTATCATTGGCTTTAAAAAATGTAATCGAATGGACGGATGATATCTTTTTCTTAATCTGCCTTAAGATATATTCACGAAATATTGTATTATTTTGAAATATAAAACCGACAAATAGTAAATTTGTTTTCATGGTGTTAGCCTTATTGTTGGATGACTTATTATATCACATCAGTATGTTTTAAACACTTTAGGTGTAAAATGCAAAAAATATTATTTTACAAAATGGGATTTAAATGGATTATAAAGATACATTATTACTACCGACTACAACCTTTTTGATGCGCGGAAATTTACCAAATAACGAACCAAAAAAATACAAGTCCTGGTATGATAAAGATATTTATTCTAAAATGAAACAAAAGCGAAAGGGCAAAGAAACCTTTACTCTTCATGATGGCCCTCCGTATGCAAACGGTCACCTGCATATAGGTCATGCGCTAAATAAAATCTTAAAAGATATTATTGTAAAACAAAAGTATTTTTACGGTAAAGATATCAGATATACTCCAGGCTGGGATTGTCATGGACTTCCAATTGAACAGCAGGTAGAAAAGAAGCTGGGCGGAAAGCAAAAAAAAGAACTGCTGCAAACTTCTGAGATACGAAAGTTATGCCGTGAGCATGCACAAAAATTTGTAAACATCCAACGTGATGAATTTAAACAATTGGGCGTGATAGCTGATTGGAATAATCCTTATGTGACTATGGATTATAAGTTTGAAGCAAATATCTATAGAACTTTATGCAGCGTGGCAAAGAGAGGTTTACTAACGGAACGTTCCAAACCTGTTTTTTGGAGCTGGGCGGAGAGGACTGCTTTAGCTGAAGCTGAAGTTGAATACAAGGATAAAGAGGATTACTCAATATATATAGCTTTCAAGTTGAGTGATGAAGCAAAAAAAGAGTTAAATCTTACCGGCAAAGCGTCAGTTGTGATCTGGACAACCACTCCTTGGACTATACCTGCAAATACCGGTATATCTTTAAATCCAAATGAGCGGTATGCACTCCTAGATAGCGGTTATATTGTTGCCCAAAAGCTAGTTGATTCTTTAAAAGAGCAGGGTGTCTTAGATGGCAAAATTGTTAAGGTGTTTGAAGCAAAATCTCTTGAAAATAAAAAAGCTATCAATCCATTAAATGGTAGAGAATCAATCATCGTTTTAGG
>WFMO01000135.1 GCA_015489055.1 Helicobacteraceae bacterium
AAGAGCTTGTTTGAGAAATCCTCCTTCTTGCAATAGTAAAACAGGCATTTTTTTATACTCTTTTTTTGAGAAGGTATCAGCTTTCATTTTCGTATCTTTTATATAATAAAACTTATGGTCCGTATCACAAAAGATAAAATCCAAATCAAAATTCTCTAGCTTACTTTTAATAGTAATAGCACTAACGATACTGATTTCGTGCTCAAAACTAGCACCTCCAAATAATACAGCTAACTTCAATATATCCCTTTACAGTTTTTGTAATTTTTTAAGCGCTTCTTTGACAAGCGAAGCTGTGTCTTGGCTTGTACATCTGCTTAATGCTTTTGCAATCTGCTCTTTTTTAAAGCCTAAAGTCTCAAGCGCTAAAGATGCATCCAACACGGCAGAAGGCGCATTTTGTGCATCTTGAACCAACGCAGCATCAAATCCGCTAAGCTCAACTAATATCCGCCCTGCACTCTTTGGACCTATACCCGGAACTCTTTTTAAACCATCAACATCATTATTGTTGATAATAGTTGCAAATGAAGACGCGGAAAATGTAGAGCATATCGCCATGGCAACTTTTGGACCAACACCGCTTATCTTAATAAGCCGTTCAAACATAATCTTTTCAGTCATTTGAGCAAAACCATACAACAACTGAGCATCTTCGCGTACAATATGCGATGTAAAAACTTTGATTTTATCTGATTGTAACTCAGCGTAAGTGTGCAGTGAGATAAAAACCTCATAAATCACACCACCTACATTTAGGTGGAGTGTATTTGGATTTTTATATTCCACATTGCCTTGTAAACCTACTATCACTCTTTTTTTCCTTTGATACGATACGCTCCATCCTCATCTTCATCAATACCAAAAATCATCTCTCTTGAACCCTCTTTTGGCGTATATGAAAGCTTTATGGGAGGATCTATAAGATGAAAAACAATTTCATTATACCCCACCCATTTATCCCGATTAATAATTCTTGCCTCAAAGATATGTTCTTGAACAGTTTGTTTTATAATATTTAAACGCTCTCTTTGTGCAATCAAACTCTTTAGTGAATCTTGTAGTGATTCAAGATGTTCAATTGTAGTCTTAAATTCTTTAAATTGTCGTACAAGTGAGACTGGAAGTTTAATCTTATTTTTTTGATAATGTAATAAGCGTTTTTTTATCTGCTTATAAGCTTGTTCGTTTGAATGTACCATTGTAACATATTTTTGAACCTCATAATTCATCTCTTTAATTTGATGGTCTATATCTTTTATTTTTTCATCATTTTCAAATGCATTGTTACTAAGTTGACTGATTGCCGTAGGGTCAATAATCAGCTTATTTTCACTTCCCTGCATTTTTTTTATCTCAATAGTCCTGCTTGCAGTAATCGTAACATGCGAACCTAGCAATTCCACCACAACATGCTCACCTCTTATATCTCCGCTTAGTGCCTGCGTAACAGATACTTTCTTGCCAACTATTTTACCACGTTCAAGTCTCGTTACATTAACTTCCTCGCCCTTAGCAAAGCCTCTATGAATATTTATGGTAAGCTTATCCGCCCTAACATGAGATGTTCCATGTGTTTGACCGTCTATTTTAGCTGTTTTTGCAACTATCTTTGCCTTTGGTCCGACATTGCCCTCTACCTCTATTTCATTTACCTCAACGTCCATACCTGTACCGATAGCGTCTTTAAATACATCTTTTTCTTTTACGTTTAGGTTTATCTCGGCATCCATGCCTGTGATGATCGAACCTGTAGTTTTAAAACTTATCTCGTTAATATCCAGCTCTTCTTTAATATCATAGGTATCATTTTCAAATACTATATAACCATTTTGATTTGCCTTATACTCAATACTTGACTCATTATCGATAACTGAAATATTATTACTTACTTTAAAAGTTGGCTCATGAGATATTTTGGGCTCTAGCGCACCCAAATACACTCCTTTGCAGTTGCGTCCGGGGGAACCTTTTTTCGGTTTAATGTATTCTATTAGAAGCTCATCTTTAACTACGCTGATAATAAACTCTCTACCTGTTCTTTCATCACCTTTAGCTAAAGTATCCTTTTTCTTTTTAAAATGAAAAATCAGATCATCATCAACGGTCGATACGGGCTCAATACCCTGTGAGATTAAAAACATTTCATCTTTTTCAAATAACACGGTAGAGTCTATGCGAAGCTTTGCGTACATTTTAGAGATAAAATCATGCATTGGATTATCAAAAACATCGATTAAAATGTTGGCTCGAACTTTCTTTTTATTGATATATGCCTCTAATTGTGAGACTATCTCCTCATTATAAGTTAAAACAGAGCCTTTGGCAATACTGAGATATATCTTACAAAAAGTCGAATTGGCCCCCACAGAAACATGAAATTTATTAAATAGATAATCTTTTTGAAGCCCTACAACTTCTATTTCATAACTTTGTTTAATCTCAAAATTTGGATTTAAAAATAAACTCTCATCACGAACTAGAACCTCGTTATCACCATTTTCTTCCCATATATCCGATCCATTACCGTTTTTAATGCGCGTAAATGTTTTAGTTTTTAGCAAGTAAAAATCAAGCTGAAATACGCTTATATCATACCTTAACGCGGTGTTTAAAAGCTCTCTGGCGACATTTTCTGTTTGAAATATCTGAGATTGTATAACACTTTTATCAGTAACAACATTAGCTTTTTTAGAACCAAAAAGTGCCATACAAACCATCCTTATTTTATATAAAACGCTATTACAGTTATATTTTAGTATAAAATCGGTTAAAGTATTGTAAAATTTAATAAAAAGATTTAGCCAAATGTTAAAAAATATATTTACAAATAGTTTTGGCATACTGTTTTCAAGACTTCTAGGTTTCATGCGAGATGTTTTAATAGCATCATATTTAGGTGCAAATATTTATAGCGATATCTTCTTCATAGCGTTTAAGCTGCCAAACCTGTTTCGTAGAATTTTTGCAGAGGGTGCATTTGTGCAGGTATTTTTGCCGGCTTTTACAAAATCAAAAACAAAAAGTGTTTTTGCTGTACATATATTTGTTATATTTTTATCTATCATTGCGGTTTTGACACTGCTTGTAAATATATTTCCCCAAATCGCTACAAAAGCGTTAGCAATAGGCTTTTCTCCTCATACCATAGTGGTAGCCGCACCGTTTGTTGCCATAAACTTCTATTATTTAATATTAATATTTTCAGTAACTTTTCTCAGCTCTTTATTGCAGTATAAAAATCATTTTGCAACTACTGCGTTTGCAACAGCACTTTTAAACATATCTCTTATTTGTGCTGTTTTGCTATCTAGATATGATGCAAAACCAATTATTGTTTATTATCTTAGTTGGGGTGTTGTGGTAGGTGGGATACTACAGTTGGCGGCACATATTATCGCGATATACAAGATGAACCTCTCAACATTATTGCTTGGAGGCTTTAGGTATGCAAAAAAGCGCTCATTACATGTAAAAGCAGAAACCGGTAAATTTACAAAAGAATTTTTGCCTGCAATTTGGGGAAACTCGACTGCGCAGGTTTCTGCATTTTTAGATACTTGGCTGGCTTCATTTTTATTGTCCGGCTCCATCTCCTATTTGTATTATTCCAACCGCATCTTCCAGCTACCCTTAGCACTTTTTGCGATCGCGACATCCACGGCAATCTTCCCCAAAGTCTCAAGACTAATAAAACAAAACAACCAACAACAGGCATTAAAGTACATGCAAAAAGCCTTTTGGTTTTTAGCAACTGTACTTATGCTAAGCACGCTGGGAGGCTTTATACTCTCACGAGAAATCGTACAAATACTATTTCAAAGAGGAGCTTTTAGTGTGAATGACACGACACATACATCAATGATATTAAAAATGTATATGCTAGGGCTCTTGCCATATGGTTTAAATAAGCTTTTTTCTCTTTGGCTATATGCCGCGCATTTACAAAAAAAAGCCGCTAAAATTGCATCATATTCATTAATATCAAATATATTTTTCTCTCTTATGTTAATAAAACCTATGGGAGCAGCCGGCTTGGCACTAGCAAGCAGCATAAGTGGACTTGTAAGCATATTTTTTACAATCAGAGTATTTGGAAGTAAAAATTTTTTAGATATAATTATCTCTAAAAAACTACTCTACTGGCTTATTTTAGCTGTTTTGTCCGTTTTTTTATTATTATGGCTTAGGGGATTTATTAATGCATATATATGATAGTGCGGCTAAAACAAAAAGAAAGTTTATTGAGCAAAATAAAGGCATAGTTTACTTATATGTTTGCGGTCCAACTGTTTATGATGACGCGCATTTGGGTCATGCAAAAAGCGCTTTGACGTTTGATCTTTTAAGCCGCGTATTAAAAGCACATAACCTACATGTAGTATATGCCAGAAATATTACGGATATTGATGATAAAATCATACAAAAAGCCAAACAAATCGGTATATCAATCCAAGAATTAACTGATAAATTTACGACAAAATATCATAAAGATATGGCACACCTGGGTATCACTCCTCCCGACATTGAACCAAAAGCAACCCAATCCGTAGATGCTATGACAGATATGATAGGACGTCTGCTAGATAGCGGCCATGCATATAAAGTGAGAAATGGTGATATCTATTTTGATACTTCAAGCGATAAGAAATATTTGAGCATTTCACATAAAATTCAAGATGATTCAGATAAACAAAACAGAATCATAAGTTCAGATGAAAAAAAGCATAATGCTGATTTTGCACTTTGGAAACATGCAAATAAGGATGAAGTAGGTTTTGATTCGATATTTGGCAGGGGGCGTCCCGGATGGCATCTTGAATGTTCTGCTATGATAGAAAAGCATCTAGTCAAAGATGACGCGCAAAAATATGCTGTTGATATTCACGGCGGTGGAGCTGATTTGCTTTTTCCTCACCATGAAAATGAAGCGGCACAAACTAGATGCTCTACTTCGCACGAAATAGCCGCTTATTGGATGCATAACGGCTTTGTGAATATAAACAATCAAAAAATGAGTAAAAGTCTCGGTAATAGTTTTTTTATAAAGGATGCCTTGAAATTATATAACGGTGAAGTGTTAAGATTTTATCTTCTCTCAACACACTATCGTAGCAATTTTAATTTCACGGAAGATGACCTGTTGGCATCAAAAAAAAGGCTTGACAGAATATATAGACTAAAACAGCGTTTATTTGGATTACAAGAAAATACCATGCAAACAGATTTTCAGATTCAACTATTAAAGGCATTAAGCGATGATCTAAACATTTCTCTCTCTATGGCTTTAATAGATGAAATGATATCAAATGTAAACGACGTGATGGACAGTGATAAAAAGAACAAGCAAATAAAAAAAGAGGCCGTCTCTAATCTTACATATATAAAAACTATTTTAGGTTTTGGATTTCAAGATCCCTTTGAGTATTTTCAAGCCGGTGCACCAAAGAAAATAAAAGAACAAATTTTAGCTTTAATCACTCAAAGAGAGCAAGCTAAAAAACAAAAAGATTATCAAAATGCAGATAAAATAAGAGAACAAATAATCGCCCTTGGGGCAAATATCATGGATACGCCCAAAGGTACTTTATGGGAATATCATGGTTGATTTATGGATGCCTTTAAAAACTCTAAGAGGTCTTGAAATATATGTTTAAAAATTATATAACAGATACCATATCTTCACTCGCAGACAAACTAGATAGTTCACAAAGACAAAAACAAAATTTTAGATTTTTAATCTACTCAGGTATTGCCATGAGTTGTGGTGGTCTTATTTGGGGAAGTATACTTGTTTTAGATGGTCTTAGCTACCAATCTCTCCTGCCATATTCTTATGCATTAATCACATTTTTTAATTTTTTATATCTCAAATATAGTAAAAATTTTCAAGTAGCGCAAACCATTCAAGGTGTCATAAGTTTATTTACACCTTTTTTTTTACAAATATTACTCGGTGGGTTTATGGCAAGCGGAGCAGTTATTTTATGGGCTATACTAAGTATTTTGGTTAGTTTTACATTTCAGACCAAACGAAGAGTTTTTTTATGCTTTACTGTATATATTACCCTTGTTATTATTAGTGGCTTATTTGATAAACATATAAGATATTTAGCTAATAATATATCTATTGATAAATCTATCTTTTTATTTACATTAAATATAAGCTTAATATCTATCAGCATCTTCTTTTTATTCCTATACTTTATAAAGAGCAAAGAAAATCTTATGATTACACTTGATAATCTTGCAAGTACTGATCCTTTGACAGAACTTCCAAACAGACGTTACTTTTTCTTACGAGCAGCACATGAATTCTATCGTATAAAAAGACAAGCAGGTGATTTTGCACTATTTTTATTAGATATAGATTTTTTTAAATCTTTTAATGATAAATATGGTCATGATGCGGGGGATATGGTTTTAAGCACATTTGCCGATTTACTTAAGAGGCAAAGCAGAGAATCAGATATATTATGTCGGTATGGAGGTGAAGAGTTTATTGTTTTATTGCCACAAACTTCACTACAAGAAGCATTGATTGTAGCACAAAGGATTATTGATAAATGCAGAAATATGAATATTAAATACAATAATAAAACTCTAAGCATTACAGTCAGTATTGGTATCACACGCTCAATGCAAAATGATAGCCATATAGAAGATATTATTAAACGCGCAGACAATGCACTCTATGAGGCAAAAAATGATGGGAGAGACCGTCTAAAGGTTATACTTGATGATTAGTATTTATGAGATATAATGATAAGACACCTAAAAAAATCAATAAAGGATAAATTTATGAAGCAGTATGAGACATATAAATGCAATATATGCGGTAACGAAGTTGAAGTTCAAAAAGTCGGTGGCGGAGAGCTTGTTTGCTGTGGTGCGCCTATGGTTAAAGCAACAGCCAATTTAACACTTGTCAATCTTCTTAAGGCTTTTGCCGGTGAATCTCAAGCAAGAAATAGATATGAATATTATGCAAGAGTTGCACAAAAAGAAGGGTACAGAGATATCGCTACTCATTTTCAAAGAGCTGCCAATAATGAAAAAGAACATGCAAAACTGGAACTAGCCTTGCATAACCGTATGAAAAATAGCAGTGAAGATTCATGGGGTGATACAATAGCAAACTTAAAAGATGCCATATCCGGTGAAAGCTATGAAAATCTAACCATGTACCCTGATTTTGCAAAAATAGCAAAAGAGGAAGGTCACATCGAAGCATCAAGACTGTTTAACAATATCTGCAAAGTTGAGGTTGAGCATGAAAAAATGTATAAAGAGCTACTCAGTCGCCTAAGTGAGGGTCACGAATTTAAAAGCGAAGATGAAGAAGTATGGATATGTGAAGTTTGCGGTCATGTTCATTATGGCAAAAAACCTCCTCTTAAGTGCCCTGTATGCTCACATCCCCAGGAGTACTTCTCAAGAAAAATTGAAACCAAATAAACTTGCGACAGTCATATTATCTACATCTCCTTATCGCAACCATTGCCTTTGGGTTGGTTGCCTTTGGTATATATCTTATTTTATTAATTTTAAAATTTTACAGGTTAAAAAAAATAAAATCATTGCAATTTTCGGATTCTTTAAGAGCGTATCTTAATAAAACACACCACTACAAGTTTCTTACGCAAACTGATAAAGATAAGATTGAAAAATCAATATTGCTGTTTATTAATACAAAAAACTTTATCGGCATCAAAATTGAGATTAATGATGAAATAAAAGTCATTATAGCATTTTATGCATGTCTTCTACTCTTACATGTAAAGAAATTAGGATGCTACAACAACCTTAAGACTATTATTGTCTATCCCAATGTAGTTGCCATCAAGATGATGCAAGCATCGGGAGGCATCTATTCAAATCAACAATTTTTAATCGATGGTCAATCTGCTAATGATACGGTTGTACTTGTATGGCATGATGCAAAAGCACAAGCTTATCATCTAAGACAGGACAATGTGATAATTCATGAATTTGCTCATGAAATTGATTTTATGAGTGGTGAAATAAACGGAATCCCACCTCTTGATGAATCAAAATATCACCATTGGGCGATAAGCCT
>WFMO01000136.1 GCA_015489055.1 Helicobacteraceae bacterium
CGCATCTGTTATAGCGTTTGCGGCGTTTGTTTTTTTAAGTTATCATGAAAAGCGATGTAAACTAGAGGTCTAAAAATAACCATTGTTTCTTATTGACTAAATCCTCAATACGATTTTGTATGTGCAGATATTTATTGTGATATATGGACTCTATCTCACACAATAGTGCCTTATATTTTTTATATGTTTTAAATACTTTTATGGCGGGATCTCTTCTTCCTCGCTTGATAAGCTCAAAACTGACCGCCGCATTTATATATCCGCGTAAAAGCCGCATCTCGTCACTCTTTTCAAAACGCCTTGGAAACCAGATGGCTTCAAGTGCTTCGTGAGCATCAAAATAACGATCTTCATTTAAGCAGATTATAAAATCATCTAAATACTTGTTATTCATTAATATTATACAAACTCCCTAAGGCTATATTTTAATCTATTAACATATTTATCGTCACAATAACAGGTATTTTATCTTTTTAATAACTAAAACAGTATTAAAAACTCAGCCATTGCCTTTTGTTCAAGCTTGACAAAATTTTCAAATGAGATACTTAAACTTATTTGAAGATGTAATCTTAGCACTAGAAAATGATATTAATGAACTCAAGAAAAAAGCATTAGAAAGCGGTGTACCTTATCAAAGTATTATTCGGATGCTTATTCATCGGTTTGTATCTAATAAAATCCAGATGGGTGTATATATGAGTAAAATGTAAATTAAACATTGGTTTAGTCTACAGCTAAACATGAGTATTAAGCACAATATTAGTATATGTATAATAATATATACATAAAGGAGACAGTATGATAGTAGCAGTAAATGAAATAGCTAAACATCCTAAAATAATTAGTGATGCAGATGAAATCGTATATGTACAAGATAAAAGAAAGAATGAACTTAAAAGTATTGTCATTCCAGCAAGCTATGAGCCATACTTACATGATGCACTCAAAGAAGTAGAGTATCAAATGTGGCTCAAGCGTAATCAAGGACTACTTAATAGTGAACATCCAGATATTCTTGAAAATGTTGTAGGTGATCTTGGAGAGAAATTATGATAGAGCAAGGTGAAGTTTATCTTGTGGATTTTGCGAAAAAATATAATAGTGAGTTTGGAAAAGTAAGACCTGCTGTAATTTTGCAAAATAACTTTTTAAATAGAGCTCTTGAACTAAGTAAATATCAATCTGTGCTTGTGGTGCCTCTCTCTACACAGGATATTCAAACGGAGTATAAAATAGAAATTTCGCCAAGAGATAATCTCAAAGAGAAAAGCTTTATAGTCGCTAACTGGCTTTGTACACTTGATTTCAAACGCATACAAACAGATAAAGGTGCCATCACTAAACTCTCATCTGATGAACTACAACAGCTAAAAGCAAAAATATGCGATTTGATATAGGATTGTAGATGCTGATTGGTTATGCACGAATTTCTAAAGCAGATGAATCTCAAGTTTTAGATTTACAAATAGATGCACTTATCGAAGCAGGTATTTACAAAGAGCTTACAAGTACATCGACACCAGCACCACAGCCAAGATCTAAAACAGTATCACCTTTTTTAATCTCTGCTTTTTCAAAAGGATTTCCAACTGCTGCACAAAATTCCCATACTTTAGAAGGAATTGCATCTATCCACTCTTGTTTGTATCCATGTGCCTTTGCATTTTCCAAGCCTTTATCCCAGCCAAAATCTTTTTTAGGATTTTACGCTAACTCTGTATATAAATCTATAATTTGCGTATTTGCAAAAAATTGTAACTATTGCTAAAAACTTTTTACTTGCTAGAAAATTGCTAACTGGACAACAAGTTATTTCTGCAACTCTATTTGGTCGTAGTTTTTCCCACCAAACATAAAGTAATACTAAAGCAGCTATGAGAACAAACAGTGAACAGTAAGATTGTACAAATGCAAAGCTACTTGATAGTTTAGAAGCATAACAACTCAGTGAAGCTCCAATCGTTGTTAATAAAGTTATGGCAGTTTTTTTATTCATCATCATAAATTTTTCCTTTGTAGATTTAAATTAAGTTAGCTAAATTGCTAAATAGACTTGACAAAATAACATTAATGATGTAGAATTCCCATTAGCTATTTAGTAATTAAGCTAAATAGTTATAGTTGTCTTTAAAAGGACTTTCCAAGATACATAAAGAATGTATCTTAAGATAAAGGATCTATTATGATGGATAGTATGATGAAAAAAGGTAAAGGTATGTGTGACTCTATGATGAGTGACATGGGTGGAATGGATGCTATGATGGCAAAAGGAAAATCAATGTGTGATGATATGATGGGTAGTAGTGATACTAGTTCAGACTCTTGCGCAACAAGTAAAGATGCAGCACCAAAAAAAGATGATGAGCGTTGCAGTGACGGTTCTTGCGAAGTATAAATAAAAAGAGCTATACAGTTCTTTTTATCATGAGGAGAAACCCATGATGGAACAATGTAAAAAGATGTGTAAAAGCATGTCTATAGAAGAAAAACGTGAATGTGTATCAAAGATGATGCCAAACTGTTTAGGCTCAGTTTTATCTGCTCTTGATGATAAAGAGAGTCAGAAATTTGCAAAAGATATGAAAAGTAAACTTGATAGTGTACTTGATAAATATCTGATATAGTACTAAATATACTTTCAATAGAAAAATTAAGGAAGTTTATACCATGTTAAATATGGATAAAAAAATACAGATTTTTAAAGCTTTAGGGAATAAAACAAGATTTAAAATTTTTCAAAATATTTTTATGGGTGGATATGCCTGTTGCATAGATGACACAAAACCAAAAGATGATTTGATAGCACAAGCTACGTGTATATCAACTATAGCTGAACAGTTTGATTTTGCTCTACCTACAATTTCTCGTCATTTAAAAGAGATGAAAGATGCAGATATCATCATAATGACCAAAAATAAAAACAAAATCTACATAGAGCCGAATATTGAAACTATGAAAGAGATAGCAAGATGTTTTGAGACTTTAGTAAAAGAGTATGAAGATGGTATTGTCTATCAGTATAACAACACCAACTAAATAATATTTTAAACTATATCATAAGTTGAGAGCTTTATCTAATTTTCCCTCAAAGTAAATTGCGAGTTGAGAGATTGTTAAGCTCCAATTTCTTACTGGCATAGTCCATTTTTTCTGAGCATTAGCAATACCCACAAACAGCAGTTTTAACAGGCTGCTGTCGTTAGGAAAACTACCTTTATTTTTGGTAAGTGACCTGAATTGACGGTGGAATGATTCTATAATATTTGTAGTGTAAATTACTCTTCGAATATCTTCTGGATATTTGAAATAAACAGAGAGATTATCCCATCTATTTCCCCAAGAAGTAAAAACTATAGGATATTTTTTACCCCATTTTTCTTCAAGTTTGTCGAGTTCAGTTTCAGCTTCTTCTTTTGTGAAAGCTTGATAAACTTTTTTAAGTTCTTTGGCAAACTGTTTTTTGATAAGCTGAACCTACATACTTCAAGCTATTGCGAATTTGGTGAACAATATAGAGTTGTACTTCTGTATATCAGGAAATACTGAGTTAATTGCTTCAGGAAAGCCTTTGAGTCCATCAACTGAAGCTATTAAGTATATCTTTAACTCCACGGTTCTGTAAGTCAGTTAAGACTTGTAGCTAGAACTTTTAGGATATGTCTCTTGAGGCAGAGACTAAGTATATCTTTTTTACCATCAACTTGGAACTCTCCATGCTTACTTTTCATAGTCTTTGTAGCATAGCCATTTTTACGGTTTCTATTGAATTCTTGAGTAAGGTGTGAATCTATTTCAGCCGTAAGTGCAGCTTCTGTAAGTTGCTTTATTAAAGAGCCTAATGCTCCATCTTTTACCCTCAAGCTACCACGTTAAAAATAGCTTAAACTCCAATGTTTTTTTCATAAATTTTCTTATTAAATTTTGCATTGTTTTTATACAATGAATGAGAAACTAAAATCATCTTGCGCATAACGGCAATTTGAGCAACAGTAGAATGCTTACCATTTCTTTTGAGTATTTCATCGATTTTTGCCAAGAACACTGTATGAATAGGTATGTATTATATATAGCTTAATTGGACTCGGTATAATTGCATATGGCAAAAAAAAATAAAAAAATAGCAAAAATAAATATTAAAATGCGTAATTTTTTTGGTGGTGATCCTTTTGATGTGGGGATTGATAGAGTTGAAGAAAAAACGCTTGCAGAACTTGCCCATACTATAGGGCTTTATGATGTAAAATTTAAAAAACCGGAGCTTGTGCGTGCGTTTCGTCAGCTTTATTCTACCAACGATATCTCAATCAGAACAGATATACTGAATTTTTTTATAGCAAATAAAAAAGTTTATCCGTGCATATCCGTACAACCTGGACTTGAGAAAGAAGATAAACTAAATGCTATTTTAGATGAATTTGAAGATATCATACCTGATGAAAGAGCGGAAATCTTTGCTGAATTTTTAAATATCAGAACAAGAAAAATAACTTATGCAAAAATTGAATCAAAATTAAAACATTTAAGATTTGAAAAGAAAAAACATAAGATTCAAAAAGCACTTGAAGGGACTTTTGATATAGATGACAGATTTGAATTTTACGAGGCAGTTGAAATCAACTTTAAGCAAAACAGATTTAAAAAAATTGTTACATTAAAAACTAATATTATAGATATACAAAGAGTGCAAGATCAAGATATAGAAAGTTTGATTGAGTATATAAAGTCTCTCAAACACGAGAAGGTCTCAGCCTATCAACAACAAGTCAATGCTTTTGTAGATACTTTAGAAAAACATAACGGATATTTAAGTGATGATGATATACTTCAAACGTTTAAGACCGCTTCAGTTGATGATGATTTAAGATTACCAAAGCTTAGTGATGATATTTTACATAAGATATTTTCTAAAATCTTAAATATTACAAGCTTGCATGTAGGTGATGATTTTATAACTCTTGGCACAAATGAAGTGTTTGAATTTTTTAATGAGAAACTCCATTATGATATCTATTTGCAGTTAGATACCGCTAAAGTGTTAAAAAAGATTTATAATGCACATGATTTGCGACTTGAAGATAAAGTGCGCGATACAAACAAAGAGCAGCAAAAACAATTTGTCAGCGAATTTGAATCGCTTGTGGATGAGTGCGGTAAAAACGCCGCTTTACTGCATTACACTGCAGACCAGATAAGACAAAGCGTTTACGATATATTAAAGACGTACATAGATAACAACCTGCATATTACGCCTAAGATTAATAGAAAAGTTATATATACTTTTAACAAATCGATACAGCAGCAACTGCAAAAAAAACAAAGGCAGATGCTTTTAGCTAGAACTATTCGGGAATTTAAAGATCTCTTCGCGCTTGCAAGGCAGTTAAAACGGGAGCTTGTTTTTCATGTAGGTCCTACAAACAGCGGTAAGACATATCAGGCGATGGAAGCTTTAAAATCAGCAGATACGGGTTATTACCTAGCTCCGCTTAGACTGTTGGCACTTGAAGGATATGAAGACCTTCGCTCAAGCAATATAGAGGCTTCTTTGATAACGGGTGAAGAACAGATAACGGATGAAGATGCCACACACATAAGCTCAACGATCGAGATGTTAAATTTTGACGTGGATGTTGATGTCTGCGTTATAGATGAAGTACAGATGATAAATGATGCAGATAGAGGGTGGGCATGGGCAAATGCTATTATAGGTGCGCCTGCAAAAAAAGTGATTATGA
>WFMO01000137.1 GCA_015489055.1 Helicobacteraceae bacterium
ATGGAATCAACCACTGTGAAAATGCGACAAATCCACCAAAAACCAGAAAATACCAAAGACCAAATTTCCAAACTTTTAAATCTTTTAACGGACGCATCATCTTGATAATAGTCTTATTTGCTGCTTCTGTAACCTTATTTTCTGTAACAAATAAAAACACTATCCCCATAATAAGCAACATAACCGCGTAATACACAGGCAATGTTCGCCATCCGTCTAGATGCGCGCCGTTATTTGTTAAATGTTTTAAAATCGTTGGTGCCAATATTGCAGTTCCTGCTGCGCCTGCATTACCTGCACCAAAAATACCAAGTGCTATGCCCTGATTTTTTTTTGGGTACCAGACGGAAGTAAAAGCAATACCTACCGCAAAACTAGCTCCAGTTATTCCAAATCCTAAACTATATATAGCGTAAGTAAAAAAGCTATCGGCTGTAGATAGTAAATACATAGGAATTGCAGATAAAATTAATAGAAAACTAAATACATATTTTCCGCCAAATTTATCTGTTAAGATACCGACAGGAAACCTAACAAGCGCTCCCGTTAGCACAGGGATGCCTATAAGCCACCCCATCTCAACCGTACTCCAATCAAACACCTGATTGCTTACCAAAAAAGTAACTAACACACCATTTAGCATCCATGCAGCAAAAGCAATTGTAAATGCCAATGTATTAAAAAACAGTATCTTGTGTGATTTTACCGTTGCTTTTTCTAACATAACATCATCCTTTCTTTAATTTTATGGCTAAAGCCTACAGATGCTTTGGTCTTGTAGTAGTCCAAGGAGTATCTGTATCTCTGATCGCTTTTTTGTCCCAATACCATCTGACAATCTGGTATGGTCTTGTGATATAGTGAAACGGTGCTACAAGGAAGTGAACCAATCTTGTAAACGGAATCAGTAAAATAAATAAAAAAGCTCCAATTACATGCAACTGCACAGCTATAGGCATAGCAGATACTGCGCTTATATTTGGATCAAGAGTAAAAATTGATCTTAAATACGGAACCATTACGGCCGCATACCACTGTGAACCCCATCTAAGCTCGACAGCTATCCAGATACCAAGACCAAACTGTACAAGAAGTACAAATTCTATTAAAATATCCATCTTTGTGGTAACGGTCATAATTCTTTCGTTTTGAAATCGTCTTATCATTAAAAAGATAAGCCCTGCTATCGCAGATAATCCAAAAGCAAGCGTTATAGTCTCAAATGATATAATACCGTCGCCTCCTGCTGAAGTAAACCAAGACGGAAACAAAAAGCCTATAAAATGTCCTGTTAAAATAACCAAAATACCGACGTGAAACGGTACCGATGATAAAAACAACTTCTTTGTCTCTAGGAACTGTGAAGATAAAGAAGAGTATTTAAAACCTGTCTGATATCTCCATATTGTTCCTATAAAAAAGACAACTATAGCTACGTATGGAAACGCGCCAAATAATAAAATATCCATGCCAAATCCTTTCTATTTTTATAAATTACTAGCAGCTACCGGTACCACAACCGCCGGTATCACAACTATTAGAGCTCTGTTTGCCCTCTTGAACTTCTAATTCATTTCTAATATGCCCTATAAAACTCTCGCCTTTGAATAGTTTTTTTGTTTTAATCAAAGCAAAGTCGCTATCAAAAGCTAAATACAAAGCTTTAAACGCATGCAAAAAGATTGTAATAGGTAAAGTTGGAGTTATTAAAGTCTTATGCTGTTTTTTATACAACATATCTTTTGCTTTTAAAGTGGATGCATCATATTCTTCCATCATTTTTTCAACCGCAATTGCAATTAACATCGTAACTAGCTCGTGAATTGTTTCTGGGTCTTGCATTTTAGGAAGCAGTCTTAGTAAGTTTGGTAAAAAATCTGCCAACTCCTCACCGCAACTATTGTTTGCTTTGCTATGCTCATCTTTTAAATTCACCATAATAACCCCGCGTTGGTAATCATCTCCATAAAGAACATATCCGACATCCAAAGACGTAACCGCCTGAACTTCAAATGACTTTGAATAAAGCTCTTGCAACTCGCCAGTTTGCATCGGAAGAAGTTCTAAAAACTTCTCTAGCTCCTTTGTGGACTGTGGATAACCGTCTCCAAGTGCTTTTATTGCTTCAATTACAACTTCATGATAATCCTCCTTGGGATATTCAAAAACTTTTGCAAAAGAAGCATAATGATCTAATTTCATTATAATCCCCTAACCGGCGGTTCTGTAAAGCCAAATCCTGTATTACCTTTAACCTCTTCGGTTGCTTCTAACATTTCAAGAGCCTGCTCTCTATGCGCAGCAGGAATAACAAATCTTTCATTAAACTTAGGCAATGAAGTCATTTTATAAATAGCTTCTGCTTCATCTGCTGTTAAATTTACATCTGCAAGAGCAGCTGCTGATTTTTCTGCAGAAATATCGCCGACAGTTACATGTCTTCTGTAAATCCTAATAGCCATTAATTTTTTTAATTTGTCTGCTAATAGATCTTCATTACCCGCACCAAATAAATTTGCCATATATTTTAATGGGAAGCGCATATTTTCAATGGTCCCAAATATTTCATCCAGACTTGTGTCATAAAGCCATTTATCGTCCCAATTTTTAGCAACTGAGTGCAACTTAGGAGAATCGCCTTTTTGCTCTCCAACCATTGCCATAACAGGCAACATAGGCGGAACATAAAACAAGTTTGGCAATGTTCTAAACTCAGCATGCAAAGGTAAAGCTATCTTCCACTCTTTTACAAACTTGTAAATTGGTGAATTTTGTGCTGCGCGTAATGTTGAGTCTGCTATACCGTTTGCTTTAGCAGCCGCAATCACTTCAGGATCATGAGGATCAAGATACATATCGATCTGATTTTGAATCAAGTCCTTCTCATCAGAAGATGCAACCTGCTCAATTTTATCTGCATCATAAAGCATAACTCCCAAATATCTGATTCTTCCAACGCACGAATGCATACAAGCCGGAGCCTCACCTACTTCTATTCTAGGAAAGCACAAGAGACATTTTTCAGATTTTCCGGTACTCCAGTTATAATAAGTTTTTTTGTATGGACAAGCCGTTACGCACATCCTCCAACCACGGCATACGCTTTGGTCTATCAAAACAACTCCATCTTCTCCTCTTTTGTAAATAGCACCTGAAGGACAAGAAGCTACACAAGCAGGATTTAGACAATGGTTACAAATCCTAGGTAGATAGAAAAATGCCATTCTCTCTAACTGAAACATCGCCTCTTGCTCTGCTGCTGAGAGATTTGCTAGGTTTGGATCTTTTCTTGCAAAGTCCGGAGTACCACTTAAATCATCGTCCCAGTTTGGACCCATTTTTATATCTATCGGCTTACCGGTAATGAGTGAAACCGGTCTTGCAACCGGTTGAACATCTTGCTGCGGTGATTCTATTAAATCCAAATACTTATAAGTAAAAGGCTCATAATAATCATCAATAGTCGGTAAGGCAGGGTTATAGAAAATATTTAACAACCCCTTTCTTTTGCCTGCACCTTTTAGCGCGATATTACCAGAAGAATGCTTTTCCCAACCGCCTTTATAAATCTCTTGATCTTCCCACTTTGTAGGATAACCAGTTCCCGGTTTCGTTTCAACATTATTCCACCACATGTACTCAGCGCCCTCACGGTCTGTCCATATATTTTTACATGCAACAGTACAAGTATGACAGCCTATACATTTATCCAGGTGAAAAACCATTGACATCTGCGATCTTATATCCATCTTAATTCCTTTTTTCTATGTATTTCTTGTTTAAACGATAACTTCTGTCATCTTTTTAATGATTACATGCGCATCTCTATTGACGGCAACCGGACCCCAATAATTCATATGATATGAAAACTGTCCATATCCGCCTGCTAATAAATTTGGTTTTAAACGAACACGGGTGATAGAGTTATTTCCACCTGTTCTTTTACCTTTTCTCTCTTGTGAAATAGGAGCACCCAATGTTCTCTCAACCGTATGATAAACGATGGTAACACCTTTTGGGATTCTTGTACTAACAACTGCTCTAGTGGCATAAACACCATTATCGTTAATAACTTCTACCCAATCATTATCTTGAATCCCCATCTCTTTAGCATCAGCCTCACTGATCCAGCAAGGTTCTTTACCGCGTGAGAGCGTTAACATTCTAGGATTATCCATGTATGTTGAGTGTATATGCCATTTTCCATGAGGAGTCAAACAGTTAAGCACTCTAGCGCTTTTGTTGTTTTGTATCGTTTCTCTTAAGTCGCCAAATACTTCTGGACTCGGAGACGGTTTGTATGTTGGAAGTTGCTCACCAAATGCCAAATACATTTCATGATCCAGATATGTATGTTGGCGTCCCGTTAATGTTCTCCACGGAACCATCTTCTCAATGTTATATGTAAATGCCGAGTAAGCACGTCCGCCATCCATTAACCCTGACCACACAGGAGACATGTTATATCTCTTTGGAGACTCTTGAAGGTTTTTGTATTGATAATGAATATCTTTTTGTCCATCTGCTATATCATCAAGCTTCAAGCCTGTTTTTGCTTCTGCGTTTTGATAAGCCTGTACCGCTAATTTACCATTAGTTAGGCTTGAAAGATGTAAAACAGCATTTATTGCCGAAATATCTCTTTTTAAAGACGGATACTCTTTACCATCGATCTTCTCATTTGCAAAGTGATTTGATGAAAGCATCAAATCATATTCATCTTTCACATCCATATGGTTACCGTGAGCACCTGTACCTTTATCTCTAATTGTCTCGCCTAAAGTGATATACTTATCATAGATTTTTGTAAAATCACGCTGCGTTACTGATATCTTATGCATAGTTTTACCAGGAATTGCTTCACATTCCCCTTTATACCAATCTTTAACAGATGTCTGCGATATCTCATCAACGGTATCATGCATAAGTGGAGCTATATGAATATCTTTATGGACACCCGGAAACTTGATTTTTGCCAATTCGCTTGTATTTTTTGCGATATCTGCAAATATATCCCAATCGGTCTTAGCTTCCCAAACAGGCGGTACCGCTTCTGATAAAGGGTGGATAAATGAGTGCATATCTGTTGAGTTTATATCGGCTTTTTCATACCAAGAAGCAGATGGCAATACTATATCAGAATACAGTGCCGATGAGTCCATTCTAAAGTTCAAGTCAACAACCAAATCCATCTTGCCAAGCGGAGCTTTTTCATGCCAAACAACTTCTTTAGTCTTTTCCTGATCTTGAGCGATTACAGTATCATCTGCACCAAGATAATGCTTAATACAATATTCTTGACCTTTCATACTTCCACCTATTGCATTACCTCTCCAGATGTACCATACTCTAGGAAAGTTTTCTTCTGCATCAGGGTCTTGTATAGAATACTCTAGCGTCTTATTTTTTAAGGCATCTAAAACGTACTGTGAGATATCGGTATCATCTTTTGCACCGTTACTGACAGCTTCTTCGGCTAAACCTATGGAACTTGTCTTAAACTGAGGATAGTGAGGCATCCAGCCCATTCTAACAGATTTAAAAATATCATCTGCCATGTGGTTTTGAGTCATTTTGTTATTTGGAACAGCATTATATTTTGAAGTCAATCCATCATATCTGTATTGATCAGTATTTATATAATGCCAAAGTGGAGCTTGTTGCAATCTTGGAGCTACACCCCAATCTTTTGCCGTACTAATAGCTCCCCACGAATCAACCGGTGCCAATTTTTCCTGTCCGACGTAATGGTTCATACCGCCGCCGTTTCTTCCAATAGCACCCACAAAGATAAGAGCCATTGATGCGGCACGGTATATAAGGTTTTGATGATACCATTGGTTTACGCCTGCACCGATAATAACCATACATTTACCGTTAGTAACTTCTCCGGTATGCCCCCACTCTCTGGCAATATTAATAATTGTCTTAGAATCGACACCCGTAAAAATCTCTTGCCATGCTGGAGTATATGCCGCATGTTTGTCATCATAACTAGTTGGATAAGCACCCTCTAATCCGCGATTAACGCCATATTGCGCCAAAAGTACGTCAAAAATGGTACAAACTGCTACTTTTTCACCCGATACGGTAGTTATATATTTAACCGGAACGCCTCTTAACGATTTTTTATCTAGTCCAAAATCATCAAATGAAGCAAGTAACACATCCTCTTTATCGTCTATAAGTGTTAGTTTTGGATCGTATGGTTTATTATCAACCGTATTTTCAAGCTTGGTGTTCCATTTGCCTGTTTCTTGCTTATCCCACCTGTGTCCTGATGAACCTTTTGGAACCACCAAAGAACCTGTCGTACTATCGATTTGAATAAATTTCCAGTCACCATTTTCAATATCTTTATACTGAGCGATTTCGTTAGCTCGCAACAATTTGCCAGCTTTATAAGCATCGCCCTCTTTTTCAATTTTTACTAAAAATGGTGTATCTGAATATTTTTTCAAATAATCCATGAAGTATGGAACTTGTCTGTCAACGTAAAACTCTTTTAAAAGCACATGCGTAACAGCCTGCCAAAAAGCACCATCACTGCCGGCATGAAGAGGAACCCATTGATCTGCGAACTTGCTTACTTGACTAAAATCAGGTGCACAAACTACTGTTTTTGTTCCATTATGTCTGGATTCTGCAAAAAAGTGCGCATCCGGAGTCCTGGTCATATTAAGATTAGCTCCCATATCGACTACCATTTTTGCATTATACCAATCAGCACTCTCAGCGCAATCTGTCTGCTCACCCCAAATCTCAGGAAATGAAGGCGGTAAATCACAATACCAATCATAAAAACTAAGGTTAACACCGCCAAAGAGTTGTAAAAATCTTTGTCCAGCCGCATAACTTAACATTGACATAGCAGGGATTGGTGAAAAACCAACAACACGATCAGGACCATACTTTTTAGCGGTATAGATATTTGCCGCAGCCATAATCTCCTGTGCCTCATCCCAGCTTGCTCGTCTAAAGCCACCATGCCCTCTTGCTGCTTGATATTTTTTACGTATATCTTTATTTGCTTGAAGATTAGACCAGGCTTCTAAGCTATCTCCATTGGCTTTTTTCTTTTCTTCTCGATATGCGTCTAGCAGCGCGCCTCTAATTAGAGGATATTTTATCCTAACAGGGCTATATAGGTACCACGAAAATGATATACCGCGCTGACAGCCTCTTGGTTCATACGGAGGAAGACCACTCTCTAGTAGTGGATAATCAAGCTGTTGGGTTTCCCAGACGACAATACCATTTTTTACATGCACTTGCCAAGAGCAACTACCTGTACAGTTGACACCGTGCGTACTTCTTACTATTCTGTCATGTTGAAATCTATTTCTATAAAATTCTTCCCATTTACGTGTTTTAGGATCAACTATATCTTTTATCCAGCTCATTGACTAAACTCCCTTCCAAGATGTTTTTAATTGTCTGTCGTACAATTTTTGATTAACAGACTCTTTTTTTCTTTTTGCGCCCAGCAGTCCAAGAATTATAAAGATAATAATCGCACCAATAATGCCACCTATTATAAATATAGTAGCTGATTTTGGGGCTTGCGTATGATTTGCGGCTACCTGATTAAAAAAAGCAACCAAATCTGCTTGTTCTGATGCCGTTACCGGTTTACCCTTAAATGCATCTCTCATAACTGCAGATGATGCGTTTTGTGGCTTTTGTATAGTATATGCTATACCTGCTCCACCCATCGTAGTCAAATTCATCGCCAACTTCCCGCCACTTGCTACAAGTTTGCTATCTACAGAATGGCAAGCTATACAGGCAGGTCCACCATTTTTAAAATGCTTAGTCCCTTGAAACAGACCAGCACCCACTTCAGCGTTACCGACGCTAGCGTAAAGACCAGTTACACACAGACAACTGACCAACAATATCGAAAGAAAACGAATCTTTCTCATCAAACACCTCCTCTGGTTTATTTAAATCTATTTATCCAAAATCGATTAAGCTAATAGTATCACGAAAAAATCACTAAACTCTTGACCTGTATCAAAAATCTTAAAAATTATACATAAATAATATTATTCTATATAATTAAGAAAAGATTAAAAATATTAATTTTCTTTAAAATATCTGATGTTATAAATAATTTGAAATTCTTTATAACTGGAAAATATATTCTTAGTATTGGGCGCAAATAAAGGATATAAAGTTTTAAGCAATATTTGTTTAAAAGGTAAAATCATCATTTTATATGAACTTTAATATTACTCTGCCAGATTTAACACAGTCATAGTTAATAATTTATTTTAATTTAATATTTTCTTATTAACAGTATATATAAAAGATATAAAGGATTATATATTTGTTTAATATTTTATTAAGTTTAATGCTAATATGATGTGAGATAAATAATAATATAAGGAGTAAGCTTATGGAAAATAGTTGTATGAATGCTATGGACTTTCGGTATGCATGTAAGCTTTTTAATGAAACAAAAACAATCCCAGACGCGGATATTACGTTTATTTTAGAAGCGGGCAGAAAATCACCCTCTGCTTTTGGAATGGAACCATGGAAGTTTATAATAATTACTAATAAGGAATTAAAAAACAAACTCCAGCCGCTTTGTGATAATCAACCTCAAATATCATCATGTTCTCACCTAATAATAATATTAGCTGCCATTTCTAACGTTAAAGTAGAATCAGGTGAGGTAAAAAACAGACTCCGCGCTAAAGGAATGTCGCAAGAAGCTACTAAACATACGATAGAACTTTATAAAAATCATCTAAAAGATATATTAAATTCAGATCAAAATATATATCAATGGACATCAAAACAAACTTTTATAGCAGCTGCCAACATGATGACAGCCGCTGCATCACTTGAGATTGATTCCTGTCCAATTGAGAGATTTGACAAAAACCACATTGAAAAGTTACTAAATCTTGATACGACACAGTATCAACTATCGCTAGTTTTGCCCTTAGGATATAGAGCGGAACATAGAACGAAACAGGTAAGACAGCCACTAGAAAAGATTACAGAATTTATTCAATAAAATAAAAATTATTGATTAAATTTTAACCATAAAAATGATTAAAATTATTAGTGTTGATGCTATACTTTTGCTAAATTTTAATCAGGATTGTTATAATGGTAAAATCGGTATGTGGGTATTGCGGTGTAGGATGTGGCTTAGAATATAATATAGATACGCTCAAAGGCAACAAAGCATATCCTACAAATTCAGGTAAGGTTTGTCAAAAAGGTGTCTCAGAGCTTGTTAGCATGCAACCAGACACCAGACTGCTAAAACCGCTCGCACGAAACAGCATAGATGAGGATTTCACTCAGACAACCTGGATGGAAGCTGTTAAGCAAATAGCAAAAAAAATAAAACAAACATCAAAAGAGAAAATAGGTTTTTATCTCTCGGGTCAGCTTTTAACAGAAGATTATTATATAGCAAATAAGCTTGGAAAAGGTTTTATAGGAACCTCAAATGTTGACACAAACAGCCGTTTATGCATGTCAAGTGCCGTAGTGGCATATAAAAAAACTATCGGTGCAGATTTTGTTCCTGTGCGAATGAAAGATATATTTGATGCAAACTTACTTATTTTAGCCGGTGCAAATACCGCAGAAGCGCATGTAGTGTTTCATAACCATATCAAAAAAGCTCAAAAAGCGGGTCTGAAAGTCGTAGTCATCGATCCTAGAGAAACTCAAAGCGCAAAAGATGCAGATATGCATCTAGCTATTATGCCGGGAAGCGATATTGATCTGTTTAACCTTATCTCAAAACGCCTCATAGATGAAAAGCTGTACGATAAAGAGTTTGTAGATAAGCATATCAACAATTTTCATGAGCTAAAAGATGGTCTTACTTTTGCGGATACGGATAAAATGTTAAAGCGTACGGGTTTATCAAAAAGAGAGTTTGAGGATTTTTTTGAGCTTTACAAAAACAGTCAAAATATAATTACCGCATGGACTATGGGACTCAATCAGTCAGTTCAGGGGGTTGATAAAAATATTGCGCTAATTAATACACATCTGCTTACGGGAAAAATTTTTAAAAAAGGAAACGGTCCTTTTAGCCTAACAGGACAGCCTAACGCGATGGGGGGTCGTGAAGTAGGAGGTTTGGCTACAATGCTGGCTGTACATCTTGGATTTGACAAGCAGAGTGTAAAAAAAGTATCGCGATTTTGGAAGAGCGATAATGTAGCAAACAAAGAAGGCTTACCTGTTACAAAAATGCTGGAGGCCGATTTGGATGTTTTAATCATATGTCACACAGACCCTATGTATCATCTGCCAAACAGACATAAAATGCAAGAGCTGATCAAAAAGATTCCGCTAGTTGTAGAGATCAACGCGTACAGCAACAGTCAAACTGCTCCATATGCGCATATAAGACTGCCTGCATCTCCTTGGGGAGAAAAAGAGGGATGCCAGACAAATCTTGACAGAACTATGACAAAACAAGAACAATTAGTTGATAAGCTCGGTCAGTCCAAAGCTGATTGGGAAATTTTTCAGCTAATAGCACAAGAGTTGGGATATAAAGAAGCGTTTGATTTTAAAAATGTTAAAGAGATTTTTAACGAATACAAAGAGATGACAAAACTAAATGCTCATATGGATATTTATAAAGTTGATTATGACAATCTACGCAAGGAGGCTTTCATTTGGGGTGAGGATATCCATAACTTTTTAACTCCCGATAAAAAAGGAAACCTCTTTTTTGTGCACAATCAAGAGCTAAGTGAACAAGTATGCGATAAATACCCTTTTATCCTGCTAACAGGGCGTACACGCGACCAGTGGCACAGTGGAACAAAAACAAATCTGGCTGATTCTCTGCTCAAATACAAAGAGTTAAATTTTTGTGAGATAAACAGTGATGATGCAAAGAGTCTAGATATATCTAATGGAGATATGATAAAAGTTATATCAAAAAGAGGCGAGTTAAAAACCACTGCAGTCGTAACTAAAACAATGCATAAAAACTGTATTTTCATACCAATTAGCAACAAAGAAATAAATTTTTTAACACTTGACATCTACGATAAAGAGTCAATGGAGCCGGATTATAATCACAGTTGCATAAATATCATAAAGCTCTAGCGGGAAAATATCGCTTTAAGATGGTATTGGGACAAAAAAGCGATTAGAGATACAGATACTCCTTGGACTACTACAAGACCAAAGCATCTGTAGATTAAAAATTAATACAACAATAGGAAAATAAAATGAACGAAGAGATGAATGAACCAATTAGTGAAGAGATGAATTTAGGAGAGGGAGCATCCCCGTATTCTCCACCAGATGCATATCATCCACCAAAAATGGATGATGATGTTCCTTATGAAGAGATGCATCCGTTTATACG
>WFMO01000138.1 GCA_015489055.1 Helicobacteraceae bacterium
TATTATTTTGATCGTGACAATTCACATAAAGATTTATTGACTCTTCAAGACCATATAGAAGCCATGGGGAAAAGCTTTTATATGCGTGAGGTTAAGTATGGGCTCTCAGACAATGAGTACATGTATGAAGTTCATATAATTTCATAGGGACTTAATGTGAGCAAAAAACTTTATATCGAGACTCTTGGCTGCGCTATGAATGTGAGAGATTCTGAACATATGATTGCGGAGCTAAATGAAAAAGAGAATTATATCTTAACAGATGATTCAAAAGAAGCTGATTTAATCATAATCAATACCTGTTCGGTTCGTGAAAAGCCTGTTCATAAACTTTTTTCAGAATTAGGGGCATTTAATAAAATAAAAAAAGATGGTGCGAAAATAGGCGTATGTGGTTGCAGCGCTTCTCATTTGGGTCACGATATTATTAAGCGGGCACCTTATGTTAATTTTGTATTGGGTGCTAGAAATGTTTCAAAAATCGGTGAAGTCGTAAATAAAGACAAAGCAGTAGAGATCGATATTGATTATGATGAGTCGAGTTTTGCTTTTAAAGATTTTCGATCTTCAGCGCATAAAGCATATATCAATATCTCAATAGGATGTGATAAAAAATGCACATTTTGTATTGTACCGCAAACTCGCGGCGAGGAGATATCTATTCCTGCGGAGTTAGTGCTTCAAGAATGCCAAAAAGCAGTTGACAGCGGTGCTAAAGAGGTTTTTTTGCTTGGGCAAAATGTCAATAACTACGGAAGGCGCTTTACACATACAAGTGAAAAGATAAATTTTACAAAATTATTACAGCGTATATCGCAGATCCCAAAACTAAAGCGCATCCGTTTCACATCTCCACATCCTTTTCATATGGATGATGAGTTTTTAGAAGAATTTGCATCTAATCCAAAAATTTGTAAATCTATGCATATGCCGTTACAAAGCGGTTCTAATGATATTTTAAAGAAGATGAAGCGCGGCTACACAAAAGAGTGGTTTTTAAACCGTGTGTTTAAACTAAAACAAATGATACCCGATGTTAGTATAAGCACGGATATTATCGTAGCATTTCCAGGTGAGAGCGATGAAGACTTTGAGCATACGCTTGACGTGATGCGCCAAGTAGAATTTGATCAGATTTTTAGTTTTAAATATTCCGCGAGACCTTTAACTGAAGCTGCCGAGTTTACGGATGTTGTAGATGAAGAGGTTGCTTCAGCAAGGCTTACAACACTGCAAGACTTGCACAATCAGATATTGGACAAGAATGTAAATAAGCTAAAAGAGCGCATCTATGATGTTTATTTTGAAGAGTTGCGTGCAGATGGATATATCGCAGGCAGAAGTGATAATAATCATCTTGTTAAAGTTAAAGGCGGTGAGGAACTGCTTGGAAGATTTGCTCCTGTAAAGATCACAAGCCCAAGCAGGTTGTCTTGCGTCGGTGAACTAGTATTTTAACAAAGATGAAAAAAATCATCTTAAGAAGAGTAGCTTTGGCAGTTGTTCCATTTTTAGCAATGGTGCTTATGCGTTTTTTATATTTTAGCAGTAAAAAGCATTTTTATCTGCCAAAAGTCACTCCGCAAGAGCCGGTTATTTTTGCATTTTGGCACGGAGATTTGTTGATGCAACCTTACTTATATTATCAATTTCGATCAATTCCAAAAGCAGATGTCTTAATAAGCGATCACTTTGACGGTAAGCTTATCTCTAAAACTATGGAGTATTTTAAACTAGGCACAATAGCCGGCTCAACAAATAGAAATGGTGCCAAAGTTCTTATTAGTGCCATGCGAAGTTTAAAAAATGGTTATGATATCGGCATTACGCCTGACGGTCCCAAAGGACCAAGACACAGTGTTAGCAGTGGGGTCGTGGCGATGGCACAAAAAACAAACACCAAAGTAATACTCTTTACATGTAAACCAACTAGATTTTGGAAATTAAACAGTTGGGACGGCTTTGTAATACCAAAACCTTTCGCAGCACTTAGCTTTTATGCCAGTGAGCCTATTGATTTAAAGGATTATACATTAGAAGAAGCTAAGCAAATAATTTACGACGGATTGCAAAAACATGCATCTTAAATCTTACCAAGACCCATTTTTATCATATTTAAAAGATATTAGAGGGTATTCTGATTTAACTGTTAAGACCTACGGTGATGCTATCTCTGAGGCATTGGAAAATATAGACATACAACAAGAAGATGGCTTGAGTGTTGTTAATTTAATGCCATATAGAATAAAAATAGCTACTCTAAAAAAAACAACTATTTCAAAAAAATTAAGCGCGATGCGTTCATTTGTAGCTTACATAAATACTCAAGATATGAAAGTTATTTTAAAATCCGATGATAACATCAAAGTTACAAAAACTCTGCCAAAACCCGTATCAAAAGAGTATATAATGGAAGCGTTGTCGGTATCGGATTTGATGCAATATACAGCGATTTTATTGCTTTATACAGCAGGACTTAGAATATCTGAGCTAGCGGGTTTAAAGTTAGAATACATAACAAAAGAGTGGATTAGAGTACACGGCAAAGGTTCAAAACAAAGAGATGTGCCGCTACTAGGTAAGATGCATGATAAAATAGAGCAATATATAGATGTATATCAGCCAAAATATTATCTTTTTGAGAAAAATGGCAGAAAATTAAGCGAAAATAGTTTAAGATATACGATTACAAAGGTATTTAGTAAAATCGGACTTAAGGTATCGCCGCATCAGCTCCGTCATGCCTATGCCACTGATTTGTTAAACGGAGGCGCTAGAATATCTGATGTAAGCGAATTATTGGGGCATTCATCTATGGCTACGACACAGATATATACCAAGTTGGCATCATCACTAAAGATGCAAAATTATAAAAATGCGCATCCACTTGAAAAAGGAGAGAAATGATACTTAAAAATATACTTTCAAAACTATATCCTAAAGTATATGTCGGTATTATCTCTTCAAGTGTAAGTACCGTTGTATGCATTGAGTTGTATAAAAAAAATAAATTAATAGAGAGTCATACCAAAACATTTATCGGTCAAGAGATAGCTCAAAAATTGCTTGATTTTATCACTCCTTTTAAAAAAGAATCTCCATTTTTTTATATCTCTTTACTCGACAATGCTACGTCACAGGGTGTTTTATTTGAGTGTGATAAAGAAGATAAGCAAAGTGTGACAAATACGGTTAGTAAGGTATGTCATGGCTCTTGGAGTTCATACGCATTAACCGATGAACTTGCAGGGTTACAGCAAGAGTATGCAAACGTTGGCGTTGATTTTATATTTTCTCCCTTTACAATTTTATCCAATATTTTTTCTGAGAAAAAGACGGAAGATAAAGCTATGTTGTTTGTGTTGCTGCAAGAGGATTTAATCGTTGTATCCATCTTTCATTTGGATAAACTTTTATATGGTGATGTTATATCTATGGCAGATGCGATTGAAGATGAAGAGCTAGACGAGATTGCCGAAGATGACAATACTCAAACTATGCAGATGCAAGAAACTTTTGATTTAGATGATTTAGATGATTTAAATTTGGATGATTTATCGGATCTTAAAGATAGCGAATCGTTTGATGATTTAGAAGATTTTGCTCAAACACAGGATGTGCCACAAGAACAAAAACATGATTTAACAACCTCATCAAACGATTATAAGCGTTTTTTGATTATTCAAAATACTTTGCATAATTTTTATTCAAACAGTAA
>WFMO01000139.1 GCA_015489055.1 Helicobacteraceae bacterium
ATCTCATATCATGACAATCTAACACCAAATCTGTTTTTACATGTAAGCGCGCAATATATAAACGAGCAAGAGATTAAAAATAGCGGTATAAGCTCAAATGTATATGGGAGCATGATAGAGCTCATATCTCATGGATTTGATATCTTTGCTGCTTATAACGGTGCCATAGTTCCAAAACATAAACAAAGTTTTAGCGCTTTTGGAGGCGGTCCTCTTTACACAAGCATGGACACGATGATAATTGACAACATAGCAATAGGCAGAGATGCTCAGGCATTTGTTATCAGTCCATCATACACATATAAGAAGCTTAGTTTTATTTATGCGTATGGGAATTTTACAGGCAGTGCAAATTCACAAGGAATAAAAGCAAATATAATAGAACAAGATGCCAGGGTACAGTACACACCAAACGATAAACTCACTTTAGCACTCATGACTGCAGTTTATGACAATGTTCAAGATCCCGGTAAAATCGGTGGTCATTGGACAAGATTAGAGGGATACGTGGCATATAATTTTTAGACAACGATAATGACTATCATTTTAAGTATTAATTAATTAGATTATGGATAGAATATCAAATAATTAATAAAAAAGAACGTAAAGGATTAGAAATGCGGACTAGAACAATTTCTGATTTACAAATATCTCAAGAGGCAACAGTACAAAAAGTTATAGCAAAAGAGCCGGTAAAAAGTAGACTCTTTGCCATGGGGATAGTAAAAGGTGCAAAAATTAGGGTGCTAGAGCATACTTTAGCAAAACAAACATGGGATATCTTAAGCAATAACACAAAAATAGCCCTAAGACAAGAAGAAGCAAGGCAGGTGATAGTGCAATGAACAAACAGATAAAAGTAGCTATAGTAGGACAACCAAACGTAGGTAAATCTTCGCTAATTAACGCTATGAGCAACGCAAAGTTGCATGTAGGAAATTTTACAGGCGTTACGGTTGAAAAAAAAGAGGTTTTTATCAAGTCTGATCTTTTTGATATTAAAATGACTGATTTACCTGGGATTTATGCCCTAAATGCTTATACACCTGAAGAGACGGTAGCAAAAAACTTTTTACTAAATGAACAGTATGACATTATCTTAAATGTAGTAGATGCAAATGTACTCTCAAGAAATTTGATGCTTACACTGCAACTTTTAGATATGCATAAAAAAATGATACTTGTCGTAAATATGATAGATGAGATTGAAGCAAAAAAAGGCAGCCTCGATGCTAAAAAACTAAGTATTTTGCTTGGTATCCCTGTTATCTTAACATCGGCAAAAACATCTCAGGGAATAGATGAGATAAACAAAACGATTATTCAGACCTACAGGGAAAAACAAAATGATAACAAAATATACTATACGCAAAAAGTAGAAGAACGCATTAAAGAACTGACCAAGACACTGCAAAAATCTCCACACTTTAAAGACGAGAATTATGCAAGATTTGTAGCTATCAGGCTTATAGATAAAGATGAAAATATCTATAAAATTATACATGATCTACCCATCTTTATCGAAGCTCATAATGTTTTAGAAAAGATATACAGCTCACTTACGACAGAACTTGATGAAGACAGCACAGCAGATATCCTATCAAATGAACGAGCCGCGATTGCACATAATCTATATATCGAAGCGGTACATATCAAACAACAAGATAAAAGTTTAAGTGAAAAAATAGACAATATCTTAATCCATCCTATCCTTGGGCTTCCTATCTTTTTATTTTTTATGTGGGCGCTATTTCAACTTACATTCGTGCTTGGCAACTACCCTATGAACATCATCGGAGATATCTTTACATATACCACAACAACATTAGCGCACATTCTACCAAGTGGAACCGTTAATTCTGCCTTAACGCATGGTATTATACCCGCTATAGGCGCGGTGGTTATGTTTTTACCAAATATTTTGATACTGTTTTTTGGACTCAACTTGCTAGAACAAACAGGATATATGAGCAGAGCGGCATACCTGATGGATGGTTTTATGAAGCATTTTGGCTTACAAGGAAAAGCATTTGTACCACTTGTTAGCGGCTTTGGATGCACAGTACCTGCGTATATGGCTGCTAGAACACTAAAAAATCCAAAAGATAGAATTATCACTATGCTGGTTCTTGGATTTATGAGCTGCGGAGCAAGGCTTCCTATTTATATTTTATTAATAGGAGCATTTTTTTCAACTCATGCCGCTGGAAACGTACTTTTTGCAATCTATATAACCGGTGCAATTTTGGGTCTGATATTTGCAAAAATATTAAGAGTAGTGCTATTTAAAGGCGAACCTGAACCGTTTGTTATGGAGATGCCGCCATATAGGCTTCCCTCATACAAAGCAT
>WFMO01000140.1 GCA_015489055.1 Helicobacteraceae bacterium
CGCTCCCGGGTGCTACTCCGATTAAACCGGGATGTGCTACATTTGCCCTGCCTGGTATTATGGCTGAGATTCTAGATGACGCAGGAGAGAGAGTTCCGGCAGAAGAAAAAGGTTTTATGTGCGTTACGCGTCCTTGGCCGGCTATGGTAAGGGGTATTTGGGGAGATGAGGAGCGATTTATAAAAGCCTATTTTTCCGATGTTAAAAAAGATGGAAAACCTGTATATTTTACCGGCGACGGTGCTATGTATGATGATGACGGATATATTACAATAACGGGTCGCACTGATGATGTTATAAACGTCTCAGGTCATAGACTAGGCACTGCAGAGATAGAAGCAGCGATTCAGAAGTATGATAATGTGGCAGAAGTTGCAGTTGTGGGTAAGCCAGACAAAATAAAAGGAGAGGGTGTTTTTGCTTATATCGTCTTAAAGTCAGATAGCGGTGTGGCTGACGAGCTTGAAGAGTTTAAAACTATTAACGATATCATCAAACAAGAGATAGGCAATATTGCCATATGTGAGAATATAGTATTTGTACCAGGGCTTCCAAAAACACGTTCAGGGAAAATAATGAGACGAATTTTGCGTTCACTTGCAAAAGGCGAGGCTATAGTGCAGGATATCTCTACGCTTGAAGATCCTAGTGTTGTTGCAACAATATCTGAGTTGATTGGACAGTAAGGATATGGAGCTTTGTGTTGCACTAGATATGCCTAGTATGGATGAAAATTTAACACTTGTTAGGTCGCTTGCAAAATATAACATATGGCTTAAGGTTGGATTTCGCTCCTATATACGTGACGGTAATATCTTTATACGGAAGATAAAAGAGATAAATCCAAACTTTAAAATTTTCTTAGATTTAAAATTATATGATATTCCAAATACTATGGCAGATACAGCAGAATCTATCACATCTTTACATGTAGATATGTTTAATGTACATGCATCAGCCGGTAAAATAGCAATGCAAGCCGTAATGCAGAGATTAAAAAAGTTTGACAATCGTCCAATTGTTTTGGCTGTTACCGCATTGACTTCATTTAATAATCATGATTTTAAAGAAATTTATGGTTTGGATATTAAGCAAAAAGCAGATCAGTTTGCAATTGATGCGTATGAAAGTAATTTAGATGGCGTAGTTTGCAGTGCACATGAGAGTATGAGTATTAAACATATGACATCAAATAGTTTTATTACTTTAACGCCAGGCATACGACCTTTTGGTGAAGATAGTCAAGACCAACAGCGAGTAGCCGATTTAGAATTTGCCAAAAATGCCAATATAGATTTTATAGTAGTAGGGCGACCTATATATAACTCCACAAACCCTCAAGATAAAGTAAAAAAAATTTTGCAACATATCGTAGCTAAATAACTAATCGTTGCCATTTGTTTCTTTGATATATGCTAAAATTATAGATATGTAAGTGATTTATATTAAAGGAGAGGCCATGGCCGAACAAACAAACGCTAAAAGCGTGAGCAATGCTACACCTAAACCATCAAAACATGTAGAAGCGGTAGATATAGATTCTTTAAAGGGGCTTAGTAAAGTCGATGCTGCCCAGAAACTTAAACAATTTGGATATAACGAGATTAGTGAAAAAGAAGAAACTTGGTTTCATAGGCTGTTTAAGAAATTTTGGGGACCTATACCGTGGATGATCGAAGTAGCGGTTATTTTATCTGCTATTGCTAGAAGGTGGGAGGATTTTGCGGTTATATTAGCCATGTTGCTTATAAATGCTTTTGTAGATTTTTTTCAAGAATCAAAAGCTCTTAGTGCTATCTCCGTTTTAAAGAAAAAGTTAGCACGCAAAGCTTTAGTCTTACGAGAAGGAGAGTGGCAAAGTATAGATGCACGGGAAATTGTACCTGAAGATATTATAAAGGTAAAAATCGGCGATGTAGTGCCTGCTGATTGTCAACTTTTAGGTGGCGGCGACTTTTTACAAGTTGACCAAGCTGCACTTACGGGTGAATCACTGCCAGTTAGCAAACAAGCTGGAGATGATTTGTATGCAAATGCTATTGTAAAACAAGGTGAGATGATAGCCCGCGTCACGGCAACAGCTTTAAATACTTATTTCGGTAAAACAGTTGCATTGGTTGCAAAAGCACAAAAAGAAGAACATGGACATTTTCAACAGATGGTTATTAGAGTTGGTGACTTTTTAATTATCGTAAGTTTGGTGCTTGTTGCCATTATTATATATCATGGCGTTGTTAAGCATGAGCCGATTTTAGATTTGCTCATCTTCGCACTTATATTGACTATCGCCGCTATCCCCGTTGCTATGCCTGCGGTTTTAACTGTTACTATGGCGCTTGGCGCTAGAGTACTTGCAGGTAAAGAAGCGATTGTTACAAAGCTTTCAGCTATTGAGGAAGCTGCCGGCATGGATATATTGTGCTCTGATAAAACAGGAACATTGACACAAAACAAAATGAGTTTAGCAGAACCTTATTTGGCTAAAGGTTGCACGGCTGATGACTTGATGCTTTACGCTGCCTATGCTAGTAAAAAAGAAAATCAAGACCCTATTGAGGCACCTATTTTTGATTATTTGGATAAACACAATCTAAATGATAAATTTGCTGAAGCAAAAATGGAAAAATATATTCCCTTTGATCCTGTACATAAAAAAACCAAAGGTATTTTTGCAGACGGTATGGCATATGCCAAAGGTGCTCCACAGGTGATTATCGAAGAGTGCGATAGTAAAGAATTTGATAAAAAAGCAGCATATGAACAAGTTGAATCATTTGCTCAAAAAGGCTTTCGTGCACTTGGTGTTGGCTTTAAAAAAGAAGATGATGATGAGTATCATTTTGTAGGACTTATACCGTTGTTCGATCCGCCAAGAGAGGATTCAAAAGAAGCTATCGCAGAAGCAAATGCAAAAAATGTAGCTGTTAAGATGGTAACAGGCGACAATATCTCCGTTGCAAGATATATTTCCGGTATTTTAAATATCGGTGATGATATTGAAAATATTCAACAACTAAAAGGTGAAAGCACAAAAGAGTATCTTTATCTCTCAGAAGTGATATCTCGTGCTATTGTTAAAACTACGCAGTCAGATATTGATGAAGATAAATTAAATAAAGAAGTTCACGATATAGTTGCTAATGTTCAAAAAGAGCTAGATTCAAAACCTTTGCCACAAGGAAGTATTAAGCAGCACGAATCTGAAATCGTAAAAGCGATTGAAAGCGCTGACGGATTTGCTCAGGTTTTCCCTGAAGATAAATACTTTATTGTTGATAAACTACAAAAAGCCAACCATATAGTAGGTATGACAGGCGATGGAGTAAATGATGCTCCTGCACTTAAAAAAGCGGATTGTGGAATTGCCGTAAGTGGAGCAACTGACGCAGCGCGCGCTGCCGCTGATATTGTTTTAATGGCACCTGGCTTAACTGTTATAGTAGATGCGATTGAGCAGGCACGTATAGTATTTGAGAGAATGAAAAGTTATGTTATTTATAGGATAACTGAAACTATACGTATAATATTTTTTATTACTTTGGCAATTGTACTTTTTAACTTCTATCCAATTACCGCCATTATGATTATATTGTTGGCACTTTTAAATGATATTCCTATCATGGCAATAGCATATGATAATACAAAAGTGCGACCTAATCCAGTCAGATGGAATATGAAAAGTGTCTTTGTGCTATCTAGTTGGCTCGGTATTGCAGGTGTTATTAGCTCCTTTACACTTTTTTACATTGTTATGGTGTATTTAAAAACACATCCAACATCAAGTCTTTTTCCAGATCTTCCTGCAAGTGTAGATCCTAAAAATATGAAATCTTATTTAGGTTTTGTGCAAACGATTTTTTTCATCAACCTTATTATTGCGGGTCATTATACGATATTTAATACAAGAATTTCAGATTGGTTTTTTAAAAGAGCATGGCCATCTTGGCAATTATTAGGAGCATCATTTATCACCGCCTTTGGTGGGACATTGGCCGGAATTTACGGTTTACATGTAATGACGGCCGTAGGATGGGAATGGGCTATATATGTTTGGGCGTATGCATTTGCATGGTTTGTATTTAATGATATCGTTAAAATGGGTATTATAAAGTACTATAAAAAACGTTTTGGCGAAGATGCAATGTAATTTGTGTCTTTACCCCTTGACATTAACAAAAAATTCTCCTATAATTCCCCTCCACAAACGGATAGACCTAATGTTTAGGACTAATAAAGAGTAATTTTTAATCGTTTGAGATCATTGAAATCTAAGCAAGTAAGCAACTATAATTAAGCTAGCTTAATTATA
>WFMO01000141.1 GCA_015489055.1 Helicobacteraceae bacterium
AAAAAGTGAAAAATTTACACTACTATCACCAAGACTTGTCATAATTACCCTACTAAAATTAGTAGAAGTTGTAATAACATCTTTAAACCCGCTCTTTTGAACAGCTTCTAAAATAATCTTAATTATAAATTCAGGCTTTTGTCCATAATTAACATCAAAAGGTATCTCAAAACGGCGTATATTATCATTCATAGTCCAGTTGATTACATTATTTTGAATAAATGTCTGATTTGGAATGGTAATATCTATATTATCGTTAGTATTTAGTGTTGTTGAGCGCATTCTTATATCTACTATCTTACCATGCGTGCCATCTGCTAATTCAACATAATCATCAACTTTAATGCTTTTTTCAAACATTAAAATGATGCCTGAAACGAAATTTGAAACAATATTTTGCAAACCAAAACCGATACCCACAGACAAAGCGCCTGCCACAAGCGCCAAAGATGACAGGCTTATGCCTAAAATATTTAGTGATACAAAAAATGTGATAATCAATATGATGTAATAACCCAGGTTCGCCATAATCGTTCGAGCATAAACGCTAATATCTAGTTTATGAAAAATAACTTTTTTAAGCTCTCTTTTGTATTTGCCTCCTATAATAAAACCTGCTACAAAAATAATAATTGCCATAACAAATTTAAACAGACTGATACCGGTGCCATTGATAGTAAAAATAGAATATGACATAAAATCCCACGCATACTTGATAACTGTTTTCATGTTCTGCGCAATAATATTCATCGTATATGATATGCCGCCGAGGTGTTCTCTTTGCATCTGCTCAAGCATAGGCTCTATTGCGCTAATAACTTGATCCTGATAAGCCAAAGTTTTTAAATTATTGATAATCTTACTTTGCAACACTGAAGCTTTATGATCTTTTTTGCTTAGCAGATACGAAAAATCAAGAAACTGATTTACTATCAACTGCTTCATATATCTATTGTATCGCTTTTTATCTTGAATAATTTTACTTGTCACCTGACTGATATCTGATTTGTACCCTAAAAGTTTATATCTCTCTTTTAGAATTTCAAGCTGTTGGATATGATGGCTAAAAAGAAGCAATCTTTTTTTTAAAAAATTAGACTGCTCTTTTATATTGTAAATATTAAATACAAAATTGCCTATAGATTTATTTAATAAATCTTTTATATGCAAAAGCGCTTTATCAGAGTCTGCTATTTGAATATTGTTATTTTTTAACACTCTTGCATAATAAGCATATTGCAGTTGCAAAGTCAACAGCTTATCTTTTTTACTACTAAAAAGCTTAATCTGATTTCTTAATAATTTCAATTTTGTCGATAATGCATCAGCTGTTACTTGATCTTGTATTTTTCTTTGTAAAATGCTTAAATATTGTGTAAATAAATTAGCATATTGGTCACTGCTGATAACCTCATATGTTATTTTTATATTTCTTGCTAATGGCTGCTTTAGATCAAGCAATGTTTTTAACAGTAGTATCTGAAGCTTAGTTTGGCTATTGTTGTGTTTTTGTTTTGACAAAGTTGCCAACATATGCCTATAAGTCGTTACATTAGCATCGAGAATATTTACTTTGTCGGCGGCTTGAGCAGATATACAAACTAGCAGTGTAACAATAATTAGTTTTATAAAAATTTTCATATCCCAAGCCACTCCCGTGCTATTTTTTTTAATCCATCCGGATTTTCTGAAGCAAAAAATTTAAGTTTGGGGTGCATGTAAGTTCTAGAAAAAACAAACTCACGCTTAAGATAAGCAACTATCGCGTCACCTGAATGAATAAATAATGTTTCTTTTTTAAAATAGGATTTTAAATACCGCAAAAGAAGTGGAAAGTGTGTGCATCCAAGAATCACAACATCTGGTTCTTGTAAATCGTTAAAATAATAATCAAATGTAGCATCAAGCACATTTTTATTGTATATTTGCTCTTCCACCAAAGGTACAAAAAGTCCTGTTGCTTTTGTCTGTATATTCATAAACTCAAGCGTATGCAGCTCTAACTCATACGCTTTAGATGCGATAGTTGCTTTTGTTCCTAAAACTAAAATATTCGCATCTTTACATGTAAGGGTATTTGATACCGCCAATGCGCCTGCTTGGACAACGCCGACAACAGGACAATGTGCAGCTTCTCTCATCTCACATAGTGCATACGCACTAACAGTATTACAAGCCGTAATAATCAAATCAAGATCAAAATTTTTAAAAAATTCAACTGCTTCTATGGAGTATCTGATGATGGTATTTTTATCTTTAATACCATAAGGCACTCTAGCCGTGTCTCCAAAATATACTATCTCTTCAAATAAATTAGCCTCCAACAACGACTTAACAACGCTAAGACCGCCTATTCCACTATCAAAAACACCGACTTTCATGATTGTGCCTTTGCGTTTTAATTATTGGTTGCTCATACTCTGTAAAAACTCTTCGTTGGTTTTGCTTTTTTGCATCGTAGTATATAAAAATTTAAGAGCCTCAACCTCATCCTCTTGCTTATGAAGCATAGAGCGCAAAATAAAAACCTTTTGCAACACCTCAGGAGATAACAACAATTCCTCTTTACGTGTTCCTGATTTTAAAATATCAACAGCCGGATATATGCGTCTGTCTGATATTTTTCTGCTAAGAACAAGCTCTGAGTTACCTGTTCCTTTAAACTCTTCAAAGATAACATCATCCATTTTAGAGCCCGTTTCTATAAGCGCTGTCGCGATAATAGTAAGACTCCCTCCGTTTTCAATGTTTCTAGCTGCACCAAAAAAACGTTTTGGCTTATGCAATGCATTAGCATCCACGCCGCCTGAGAGCACTTTTCCGCTTGACGGCGTTACGGTATTGTATGCGCGTGCCAAACGAGTGATAGAATCTAACAATATAATCACATCATGACCCAGCTCAACTCTTCTTTTGGCGCGTTCGATCACCATATCTGCGATTTTAACGTGATTTTTAGCAGGCATATCAAATGTAGAACTATAAACCTCGCCTTTAACGCTTCTCTCCATATCAGTAACCTCTTCAGGTCGCTCATCAACAAGCAAGACCATCAAATCCATATCAGCATTATTCTGCGTGATACCGTTTGCAATCTCCTTTAAAAGTTCTGTTTTACCCGTTCTTGGAGGTGCTACAACCAATCCTCTTTGTCCCTTGCCAATAGGCGCAAAAAGATCCATCATGCGTCCTGTTAACTTGTCTGCTTTGTATTCAAGCTTAATATGATCAGTTGCATATAGTGGAGTTAAATTTTCAAACAATGGACGTTTCTTGCTCTCTTCAGGCGGTAAATAGTTGATAGCTTCTATTTTCAAAAGTGCATAATATCTTTCTTGCTCTTTTGGGGCTCTAACCTGCCCTGTTACGCTATCACCGTTACGAAGAGCAAAACGTCTTATTTGGGTATTTGACACATAGGCATCATGTACGCTATCGCCAAAGTCTGTATCAATGGTACGTAAAAAACCATAACCGTCAGACATAACTTCCAATACGCCGGTAAAAAGTATAAATCCGCCCTGCTCTACTTGAGCCTTTAATATCTCAAATATTACATCTTGCCGCTTGAGTTCATTTGGATTTTCCACTTTTAATCCATTTGCAATATCAACAAGTTCAGATGTAGATTTTGTTCTTAAATCCTCTATCTTGTGACCTTGAACCGGTATGTGCGTGCGATTTTTTTGATGTTTTTTATTATGCTTTGAAGTTTGTTCGGCCATAGAGCTTATTACCTTATATATCGTGTTTGATTTTTAACAAAAAGAGTTTAATGCAGAATAAAAGTATTCTAACGGTATGTTAATACCCATATTTTACTATCATTTACAAGCTTATGTCAAGTTTTGGCAAAAATAAACCTATTACAGCCATCTCTGTATTCATACGCAAGCTCTTGATTGTGGGCTATTAAGATTGAATCAACAATATAAAGACCAAGACCAAAACTATGATGAGATGGCTCATCTTTTGTAAATGGCTCTATATAATATTTTAAAGGATGCCTCAACTTTGCACCTTTGCTTTGAAAATACAGCTCATCATCCTCGATACCTATAACTACATGTTGATTGGGTGAATATTTCATGGCATTATCAATCATATTTTTAATCGCTATTACATAAAATTTATAGTGAGCTTTTAATTTCACTGTTGCTGCAATATTTACAGTTACGTTATCTGCTTCAACCATAGCCAAATCTATCGCACCGTCTATCATATCTATCAATCTATAAACAGAAAATTCACTTTTTTTTGCCAGCGATGTCACCTCTTCTATTGTAGCAAATTCATTAACCAAAATATCAAGCTGTGAAAATATCGAGCTAAATCTCTCTTTGTGCTTTTGTGAGTCTAGCAATTGTGTGGCTATCGTTCCTTTGGCGATAGGCGTTTTTAACTCATGCATAATATTTCTTAAAAACAGCGTCCTTGCTTCAAGCATAGAGTTTATCTTAATTCTTGCAGTCTCAAGCTCATTGGCAACAGTTGCTATCTCATCGCTTCCATGCACCTTAAATGATACCTTAAGATTTCCCTCCCCAAAGAGCACGATGCGTTTTACAAGTCTGCGAAGCGGCCGCAAGCGCTGTAATATAAGTAAAAAAGATATAATAATAACAAATATAATACTAAGATACACACTCAGTAAATTCCATGGATAATATGGCTTTAGCGAACTATCATGCATCAATAACGTATCTGTATCTGACGTTAAATAAAAATATATAGCACCTTTGTATTGAAGCATTTGAATATCTAAGCTTGAAGTTGTATTTGCCTGATAAACTCTGTTGTGGCTGATAACAAAAGTGCTTTTTTCATTTTGTTGTCCCTGATCTTTTAAAATTCTTGCATTTTGTAAAATCATTTGAATCTGCTTGTGATTATCGAGTATAGCTACATGATAAAGCGCTAAATTTGCTTCTAGCATAGCTACTGAATCACTATTTTGCTGATATTCATGATAGAGTTGAGTGATGATGGAGTGTTTTTGAAAGATATTATTTATATAACGAGTGTGATTTAAAGCATTAAAGCGCCAAAAAATATAGCTGATGCTAATAAGCGTAACGCTAAATGCAAACAAAACTGTTAAAAAGACAGAATGCCGTTTCATTTTAGGAGTTTATAGCCTACGCCGCGGATTGATTCTATAAGCGATTTATCTCCTAACTTGTTTCTTATGCGCCCAACCATCACGTCTATGCTTTTGTTGGATGAGTCTTCGTTGATTGCCTGAACATTGTGTATCAAATCTTCACGAGACACTACACTACCTTGCTTGCTTATCATATGTGCTAAGATGCCATACTCTGCATTTGTTAAATCAAGCGCACGCCCTTTATAGCTAATCTGTCTAGCATTTTTATCGCATTTATAATCGCTTTTTAGCTCCTGCTTTTGGCGTACTTTCATCTCATACCGTCGTAAAATAGAGTGTATTCTAGCTTCAAGCTCTCTTGGATCATACGGTTTTGGCAGATAATCATCCGCACCTAATTCCAGCGCCGTAATTTTATCAGTCACATCACTTCTTGCAGAAGATATAATAATAGGAATATCCTGTCGCTCTCTAATTGACTCACAAACCTCTAGCCCATCCATTCCCGGAAGCGTCAAATCAAGTATGACCAAATCAAAAGGCTCTAACTTTAAAATGCTAACCGCTTTAAAAGGGTCATCCTCCGTTACTATCTTAAATCCAAACTGCTCAAGATACTCTGTAAGTATCTCTGCTAATTCCAAGTCATCTTCAATCATAAGTATTTTTTTCATAACTGCTATTTTAACTAATTTTAGTTAACTAAACCCATACATTTTATAAAACAATATAAACATTAATGCATCCTAGCATCTTAGAGTTGCAGTTAAACGTTTTGTCTGCACAAACAGCATCAAAGCGTCCATGCTTTTTTTGCACACCATATCAGAATTCAACATAGCTATCGTTGAACACCCTTCATCTCCCATGACGGCTATACCTATCGCACTTGTTTTTAGCATCTGGCTGTCATTATTGCCATTACCTATAGCCACACAATATTGGCTACCAAGAGAAGTGATGTAATCTGCTTTTTCCTGCGTATGATCTTGACTTTTTAAAATCTTTAGCACAACATCAAACTCCTCTAACTGTTTGGCGGCACTTCCAAATGTATCGGATGTTATTACATGTAAAGTGTATTGTTTGCATAAAATCATAAGCAAATCACCTATTTTTGGTAGTAAAATACCGTCAGTTGCCAAAGTACCATTATAATCTAAAACAATATGCTTTATATCGCATTGTTTAAAATTAGGAATATCTATCATCTTATATCCTTGCATCAATTGAGCACCTCTTACAAAAAATAGTATATAATAGCATATTTATTATAAGGATACAGATGAAAACAGTAAAATTAACACAATATAGTCATGGTGCGGGATGCGGATGTAAAATATCACCTATGCTTTTAGATGAGATACTTAAAAACAGCGAAGATGACACACGTTATGCCAACCTTTTAGTAGGTAACTCAAACAAAGATGATGCAGCAGCTTATGATATAGGTGATGGTAGATCCGTTATATCTACAACAGATTTTTTTATGCCGATCGTTGATGATCCCTATACATTTGGACAAATCGCAGCAACTAATGCAATAAGCGATATTTACGCTATGGGTGCAAAGCCGCTTATGGCTATATCTATCTTTGGATGGCCGATAGACAAACTAGACGCACAAACAGCTAGCGAAGTTATACAAGGTGGGCGCGCTACATGTAAAGAAGCGGGTATCGCTCTTGCGGGCGGTCACTCTATTGATTCTCCTGAACCGATTTTTGGACTAGCCGTTACAGGTATCGCTGAGAATAAAAATCTTATGACAAACGACAACGCTACAGATGATTGTCTTATATATCTTACAAAACCAATAGGTATCGGAATACTCACAACTGCCCAAAAGCAAAATAAAATACAAGGCGATGACATCACGCCGGCTATAAAAGCGATGACGACTCTTAATAAAATCGGCGCAAAAATAGCAACATTAAAAGGTGTAAAAGCTATGACTGATATAACTGGATTTGGACTTTTAGGTCATCT
>WFMO01000142.1 GCA_015489055.1 Helicobacteraceae bacterium
AGTTTTTATCGGAATACGAAAAGGGACAAAAACAGGTTAAAAAAGGAAAAAAATGAAGACAATGAGTTTTCCGACAAGTCATAAAACACATCTTATGGATATAAGCAAAGAGGTGCAAGAAGAGGTTATAAAATCAGGCGTAAGAGATGGTATATGCATAATATTCACGCCACATACGACAACAAGTGTTTTTCTGTTTGAAAATCAAGATCCGGCACTAAGACGTGATTTATTAAATTCACTTAGCCGCATTGCACCTAGTGAGACGTTATATCAGCATAGCGGTGCAAATGCCGCCGCACATCTTAAAAGTTCACGCATGGGAAATTCTGTGAGTGTGCCTGTTGCTAATGCTCATCTGCTATTAGGAGAGTGGCAGGGAATATTTTTTGGAGAGTTTGACGGGCCAAGGCAAAAGCGCGATGTTTATATAAAAGTAATAGCAGGATAAATGGGCTTAACTCATCTTTTAAAGCCTAAAAATTTTGATGAGGTGGTAGGGCAGAGGCATTTAACAAGTAAGGATGCATCTTTTAGGCGTCTTTGCGAAAAGCAATCATTGGGGCATACGTTTCTTTACGGACCCGCAGGTTGCGGCAAAACCTCTCTTGCGCATATAGTTTCACAGACTATGGATTGCCCATTTTATCAATTTAACGCAACGTCAATCAAAATAGAAGAGTTACGAAAGGTTTTTAAAGAATATCAAAATACTCTTGTGCGTCCCTTGATATTTATAGATGAAATTCACCGTTTGTCTAAAAATCAACAAGAGGTTTTGTTGCCATTTATGGAGAAAAATAGTATCTTGCTCATTGGCGCATCTACAGAGAATCCATTTTTCTCGCTTACTTCGGCTATGCGTTCACGCTCTCTTTTATTTGAATTAAAAAAGATACCCGCCAAGAGTTTGAGGACTCTTTTAGATAAAGCATTATCGCATTTAAAGTTGATATGCGAAGATGATGCGCTGCAATATCTTATCGTTAGTTCAAACGGTGATGCAAGAGCCATGCTAAAACTACTTGAAGCTGCATCATCGCTTGAAGATAACATAACCCTTAACCTTTTAAAATCAATAAGACCAATTGCTCAAAATGATGGAAGCAGTGACGCGACCTTGCATTATGATCTGATAAGTGCGCTTATAAAATCCATCAGAGGAAGCGATTGTGATGGGGCTATTTATTATCTTGCACGACTTATAAAAGCGGGTGAATCTGCAGAGTTTATCGCAAGAAGGCTTGTGATATTGGCTAGCGAAGATATATCAAACGCAAATCCACAGGCACTAACTCTTGCAACGTCAGCTATGACATCGGTATCAAAAATAGGCTATCCTGAAGCTAAAATTATTTTGGCTCAAGTTGTTGTATATTTATGCGCATCTCCAAAATCAAATAGTTCATATATGGCGCTAAATAAGGCTTTACGGGCTATAGAGGAGGGCGTTATTTTAGATGTTCCCGACAATATAAAAGATCAAAATACAAACTATCTTTATCCTCATGATTTTGGCGGATATGTAAAACAAAAATATATGTCAAAGAAATTAAAATTCTTCACATTTAAAGAGATTGGTTATGAAAAAAAGATGAAGGAATGGATGCAAGCGATTAAAAAGAATGGGTAAAGCCTTGCAGAGATTTTACTCTTAGCAAGACTTAATACCTATAGTGCCGCTTTAGCAGATGCAACGACAGAACTAAAAGCTTCTGCGTCATTCATCGCCATATCAGCTAGAATTTTACGGTCAAGCTCGATGCCGGCTTTTTTCAAACCATGAATAAAGTTTGAGTAGTTGATGCCATTTAGTCTGCATGCCGCATTTATACGGATAATCCATAAACTTCTAAAATCTCTTTTTTTCTGTTTACGATCACGAAATGCATAAACCAATGAACGCTCAACTTGCTCTTTTGCTTTACGAAAATGTTTACGACGACCACTGTAAAAACCTTTTGCCATCTTTAAGATTTTTTTGTGACGCGCTCTTCTAACTGTACCTGTTTTAACTCTTGGCATAATAAATTTCCTTTCTTTACCTCATCTGCTTTTAGCGATGGGTGCCATCTATATTTCTATTTAGTATGGACTTGCCCACTGATTTGTGGAGATTAAAATAGCTTTAAGCTATCATTGCCTTAATATTTTTTTCATCAACTTTTGCTATAACTTTTGGTTTGTTTTGTTTACGGCGTGTTGCTGAATCCTGTTTTGTCAAAATATGGCTGCGAAATGCTGTTCCACGTTTTATGGAACCGTTTTTTTTCACTTTAAAACGCTTTACGGCGCCTTTTACCGATTTCATTTTTGGCATCTTTACTCCTTTGTAAAATTCCAAAGTCGCTAAAAAGAGACTTTTGAGTCGCGATTATATCTTTATTTATATAAAATACAGATGAATTGATACTTAATTAAGCTAGCTTTTCTTGTTTGCATCCGGTATTTATCTTAAAAATCATATAAAGAGGACAGATGCCAACAGCGGCGGTCGTAAGAGGGATTAGTCCAAGCATCCCCCAAAAATTTTGATGATATATTCCAACTCCCATAATAGCATATGAGAGAACTACTCTTATAAATTTGTCTAGTTTACCGATATTGCACATCTTCATTCCTTGAATCTTTAAATTACCACATTATAACAAAAAATATTTGATATTTCTGTGATGTTATAATATTAATTTTTTAGATATGTCTTTAAGCTTTTTTTGATTATTATTGCCTTTAAAAAGGATGAAAATATGGAATTTAAGATTACTAACGCAGTTATGGGTGTCAGGCCGCCGGTTACAAAACCGCATCCAGGTTTTTTGCATGAACTAGGCGAAGAGGGCATGAGAAAGCTTGTCGATGAGCATTACGAACTGATACGAAACAGTGATATAGCTTTTTTGTTTCCTGTGAATGATGAAGAGGATTTTGAACAGGCTAAAAAAAATGCGGCAGATTTTTTTATACAAATTTGTGGCGGTCATCCCTATTTTAACGATAACAGAGGTGAGCCGAGAATGGTTGGACGCCATGCACCGTTTCGCATAGATCAGCATGCAAGAAAAAGATGGCTTGAGCTTTATGCACAGCTTTTACCTCAACTAGAAGATAAAGGAGTAAAAAAAGAATACATACAATCTTTTTGGAACTACCTAGACATCTTTTCTATTTGGATGGTAAATACGAAATAAAAGTTATAAAAAGTAAACTGCTAATTGGCTTTATTTTAGATAGATGCTAGATATCCAAAAACTCTCTGTTTTTGTTTTTAAAAACAGCCACTTTAGTGTAGCCCGTGTCTTTTGCCAGCTTGACAATCTCGGTATCAAACATACCTACCTGAGAGGGTTTGTGGGCATCTGAAGCAAAAGTTATGGGGATATCAAGTTCATAAGCCTGTTCTAAAAGCTCTTTTGAGGGGTATGGCTGAGCGATAGGCTTTCTTAGTCCTGACATATTTATCTCTAAAACCATATCCGCCTTTTTTATTGCTTTAAGAGCATCTGCAGCAATTAAGCGGATATCTTTTTTAGGTAGAAATTTAAACACTTTGATTAGGTCTAAATGTCCTACTATGTCAAACCGCCCAAACTCGGCCATCTGTTTTACGGTATCAAAATATTGTTGCCAGATTAGATCAATATCTTGACCCTCGTACTGTCCTATAAATTCGGGATTGTCAAACCCCCATTTGTTTAAAAAGTGGACAGACCCTATGAGATAATCAACATCGGCTTTTAATACTCTTTCATCCATATGCTCTTGAAGATAATCAACCTCATAGCCCAATAAAATTTCAATTTTATTTTTGTATTTTTCTTTGGCGCTTTTAACTTTTGCTTCATATAGGCTCATTTGATCAAAACTCATGCGATATTTTGGATCAAAGTCCATAGGTGCGTGGTCGCTAAAACCAAAATATTTTATTTTCTTAGCTATAGCTGCTTGTATATACTCATCCATGCTGCCTTGGGCATGATTACAAAGTGGCGTATGGTTGTGTAAATCTACTAACATTTTTTGCATTCTCTTTTTTTTTAAAGTTTATCTCGCTATTATTATACAATAGTCTTATTATACAATAAATATATTTTGGAGTAGTTTATGACACAAGAAGAATTAGATGCCTTAATGAATGAAGGTATAGAAGATATTTCTGACGAGAGCAAAGAGGAGGATGCTAAAAGCGTCCCTCAAGAAGATAGCAAAAAAGAGGAATCGGCTGAGAACTTTAAGATGGATTCTTCATCTAACTGGCCTCCGCCACCGCCTGATGATGATCACAAAGTTGTACATCAGCTAGATGATGTAACAAAAGAGAGTGAAGAGAAAGCTACAGAGATATTTGATATTATAGAAAACATAAGCAATGCTTTAATGGAGCAGGAAAGTTCACTAGATGTCTGCGATAAGACGATAAAACAAAATATAAGCATTTTTAGCGCAATGGCTGAGAAATTTCCGGATATTAAAACATTTATACATGCGAAAAAGGACAATGAAACAGCACTTGTTAAAAATAAAGAAATGCTAAGCGTTCTTCAAGAAAGCGGCGATAATCTTATGAATGTTATGGATATTATGCAGTATCAAGATATACATCGTCAAAAAATTGAGCGTGTTATCAATGTTATGAGAGCGTTGTCAAATTATATGAATGCACTTTTTGCAGGCAAAATAGATGACGATAAGCGTGTGAGCTCAGCTGTTCATATCACAGGAGATACGGATACTGAAGATGTGGTAAATGCAGACGATATAGAAGCATTACTTGCACAATTTGGTTCAAACGGCTAAAATTTTAAAAAAATATGCTTACATGTAAGCATAAAAAATGAGATTAAAATATATGCAAAAAGTAGAACTACTTTCACCGGCTGGAAATTTACAAAAGCTTCGCATCGCAATAGATTACGGGGCTGATGCCGTTTATGGCGGTGTAAGCCATTTTTCACTTCGTATTCGCTCAGGCAAAGAGTTTACATTTGAGGACTTTAAAGAAGGCATTGAGTATGCCCATGCAAGAGGCAAAAAGGTGTATGCTACGATTAATGGATTCCCATTTAATTCCCAACTCTCTCTTTTAAAAAAACATATTCTTAAAATGGCGGAACTCTCTCCTGATGCTATCATCGTAGCTACTCCGGGAGTGTTGAAGTTATGCCATGAGCTGGCACCACAGATACCGCTTCACCTCTCTACTCAGGCTAATGTTTTAAATGTTCTTGATGCAAAAGTGTATTATGATATGGGAGCTAGGCGCATTATTGCCGCGCGTGAGATATCTTTAAAAGATTTGTGTGAGATTAAAAAAGAGCTTCCTGATTTAGAGCTGGAGGTATTTGTTCACGGCTCTATGTGTTTTGCATACAGCGGCAGATGCCTTATATCCACGCTTCAAAGCGGGCGGGTTCCAAACCGCGGAAGCTGTGCAAATGATTGCAGGTTTGCTTATGAGCTTTATGCAGCCAACCCTGAGACGGGAACACTTTTTAGGCTTGAAGAGGATCCGGGAATAGGCACATATATCATGAATTCAAAAGACTTAAATCTCTCTTTACATGTAAAAGAGCTTATAGAATCCGGATGTATTGATTCTTTGAAGATAGAAGGACGCACAAAGACCGATTATTATGCGGCAGTAACGGCAAAAGCGTATAAAATGGCTATTGATGATTATTATGACAATCTTTACAGACCTGATGTTTATGAATATGAGTTGCAATCTTTACAAAATAGAGGATATACCGATGCGTATCTTGTGAGTCGTCCGTTTGAAAAGCATGATACTCAGAGTCTGGACTTTACCATGCAGATGGGAACGCATCAAGTAAGCGGCATGGTAATACAAAACGGCGAATATTTTATGTGCAAATATAAAATCTTGCCAAATGATGAGCTTGAGTTGTTGTTGCCTGAGAATGCTGATGTGCAGGAGATTGAAAATGATATAGGAGTTGTTTACGAAAAAGAGGGCAGATGGTTTGTAC
>WFMO01000143.1 GCA_015489055.1 Helicobacteraceae bacterium
AATAACAAAGAGCGTCCATTGTTTGTATCTCTTAAAAACAGTTATCACGGCGAGACTATTGGAGCGCTTTCTGTGGGCGATGTTGAGCTTTATAAAGATACATATAAATCTATTATGATTAAATCTGTTCAGACGGCTGTACCACAAGACCAAAGCAAAAAGGAAGCGATAAGAGCAGCAGGCAAGTTTGAGGAGTTGTGTAGCCAAAAGGCTTCTATGATATCTGCAATAATTATTGAACCTCTGATTCAAGGTGCGGGTTGTATGCATATGTATCATCCAGAGTTTATCTTGCGAATCAGTCGTACATGTAAAGAGTATGACATCTATCTCATAGCAGATGAAGTGATGACGGGCTTTGGCAGGAGCGGAACTATGTTTGCATGTGAGCAGGCAAAGATTACACCTGATTTTATGGTTCTCTCAAAAGGATTGACAGGAGGATACCTTCCGCTATCTGTAGTGCTTACAACTGATGATATATATAATTTATTTTATTGTTCATATGCTCAACACAAGGCATTTTTACATTCACACAGCTATACAGGAAACGCGCTTGCCTGTGCTGCAGCTAATGCTACGCTTGATATTTTTGAAAAAGATAATATAATAGAAAAAAATAAAGATCTTTCAGCTTATATGAAGATTAAATTACAAAAATTTCAAAGGCTTGGGAGAGTGAAAAATATCAGACAAACTGGAATGGTGTGCGCTTTTGATCTTAACGGATTTGACGCCCATGAGCGTATAGGGATGAAAATATATCAATTTGGCTTAGCAAAGGGTGTGCTGTTGCGACCGCTTGGTGCTACGATATATTTTATGCCGCCTTATATTATAACCCATGCGCAGCTTGATAAGATGTTTGACGTGGCTTATGATGCTGTCTTATCCTTAGATGACTGAAAAACTTTTGAAAAAAGCCAGTTTGGATGCAATGTATTTTTATTTAGTATATAATCAAGCTCATAGATATTGTTTATAATGTATAAAAGATCTTCAAAAGCTTCAGCATTTGCTGCAAAGAGAAGTTTATCATCTTTTTGTATATTAAAATTAAGATTTGGCAGCAGATGCGTTGTGCCGTCTCTTAATGCCAACAGGCATATAACAGGCGAATAAGAGTTCCTGTTTTCGCGAAGTCTTAAGATATCTTTCAGAGTTATAGCCTCCCGGTTATCAAGCCTAAGCCAAAGAGCGTAAGTCTCATCCAGATTTACTTGAAGTTCAAAATATCCCGCTGTAGCACCTATCATCTCTTTCATATTCGCAACAAGTTTTTCTGCCCAGACTTCATTTTGCTTACGAATCTCTTGTATGAAATAAGTTGCCAGCGGCCTGGATAAAAAATTGTATGTTATATCTGCCAATATTTTTTCGTTTATAAACACTTTGTCAATCCGTGATACCTGAAATATACTTGTATCTTCCAATGAATTTTCTCTGGCAATTGTAAAGATATTTGGATTTAGAATTTTTGCCTGTTTTAAAACAGTTAGATTAAAAAGGTCATCCCTGGTAGCTGCGATAATACAAGCCGCAGAAGTAACTCCTAAATCTGTCAAAGTTTTAATATCATCAGTATCACCAAAAACCATACTTTGTTTATTTTGTGCATATTCTTGCGAGGTTGCATCGTAGAGTGTATATTGTATATCTGCAAGGTTGAGACCATCTATGATAGCCTGCCCCATTCTTCCCTTACCAAAAATGATATATTTGCCTTTTGGAAAGGAATCTTTATGTCTTAATTGCAGGGTATTGCCATAGACCCACATCTCTAAAAGCCATATATGTGGCGCTATGATGCCGTAATATAATCTTTTTGAGATAATATCAAATGGATTTTGTATATGTTTAAGCCCCATATCTAAAAGCAGTTGCGTGTGTTGTCTTGATGTTGATTTAACGATTATATCTATTTTTTTATTGAGCATTCTGCAGATTGTGGCAATTTTGAGATTTTGAATGTCATTTTCAAATAGTGATACGATACCTATGCAGTTTTTATGATTGATTCCTGCCATTTTTAGTATCTGCTGATCTGTAGCCTGACCCACAAACGCAGGAACATTAGGAAAAAAATTATTGAGTACCAATTGGTCTATTTTTATTTCATCTTTATCCAGTACCACTGTTCTTAAATCTTGTGAATTTATATGTTCTATAATGCTTTTAGTAATATTATTGTATCCCAATATTATAATAAATTTTTGGCTTAGATATTGTATTTGTTTTGTAAAACGGTTTTTGCTTATCGCCTTTCTTAACGCATTGTCTTGAATTAAAGAGATGATGGTACCTATGCCGTAGAACCACCCGATAACCGTCAGGTATATAGAAAAACTAACCCATATGCGCTGCGGATAAGTAAATGCATAAGGTTCCTCTCCGAACCCTATCGTTGTAGCCATATAGCTGACAAAGTAAAAAGCATCAAAAAAACTAAAATGATAAGGCTTGCCGTTGCTCGTTACCCCCGGAATTAAAACCATCCCGATAATAGATATTGTAAAGGTAACTATAATGACTAAAAACGGAATTCTAAGCCGTTTTAAAACAATCCAAAATATCTGATTATTCATAAGTATGTTAGCGTTTTGATTTTAAAGTATCGCCGATAAAGAGTATAACAGAGATTGTGTTAGCAATTAAAGCTCCACCTGAGAGTGAAATAATAGCTGTAACGGCTTCAACAGATATAGACTTAGTTAAATATTCTGCAAAAGTCCAGACCGTGGCGGAGGCTATAAGCTGTATATCAGCTACAAGACTAGTAGCCAGCAACACAGCACCCAACTGAGTTTTGTCGCCAAGTTTTAACACAGTTGCGATTAGATTGATAACAATAGCGGCAAATAGTTCTATAGAGCTATGTTGAGCCAAAATAATCGGATTACCATAAAAAAAACCAAAATTGATAGTCATTGCCAAGATGAAGAAAAATCCTGAGATGATCTTGTATAGATTCATTAAAGCCTCGCATATTTACCGATGTTAGGCACTTATAATGAGCAAAATTCATCATAGCGGCAGGAGTATTATACTCCCCACCTCTTTAAGGCTTTAAAAAAGTGTGTAACATCAGATATTGATATAAACTAGATTATATCATCTTTTGTATATAATAACATTTATAAAGGATTTTTGTTATGTTTACACTAAAACAATTAAATATATTTATAGCGTTAGCGCGTACTCAGAAAGTTGTAGAGGTTGCGCGTGAATTTAATATCACGCAGGCCGCTGTTTCCATGTCCATTAAGGAGCTTGAAAATATATTGTCAGAGCGTCTTTTTGAGAGAATCGGTAAAAGACTTACTCTAAATGAGCGCGGAATTTTTTTACTAGAGCAGGTATCTTTGCATGTAGAATCTCTACAGAATGTATATACCAATTTTACAACCCATAAACTTGAAGGTCATCTGCGTATATGCGCTAGTGCTACAATCTCAGACTATGTTTTACCAGATTTAATTGATGATTATTTTTATGCAAATCCAAATATAAAATTTTTATTAAAATCAGTTAATACTAAAGATGTTTTAAGATATATTAAAAATGGTGAGTTTGATATAGGTTTTATTGAAGGTGAGTATGATGATGAGACCATAATCTCACAAACTATTATGAAGGACGATTTAGTAGTTGTTACTTCAGATGCAAGTCTTACTAAAAAGAGTTCTCATTATATTGATTCGCTCTCATCTAAGCAGTGGATATTAAGAGAGGTCGGCTCGGGTACGAGATCAGTATTTCTAGAAACCATTAGACCAAACAAAGTAAATATATACATGGAGCTGGATCATACTCAGACCATTATAAAATTTTTAAAGCTTCGCGCTGATTATATAAGCTGTCTTCCACGTCGGTCTGTACAGAAGGAATTGACAGAGGGTGCGCTTTTTGAGATAAAAATCAGAGGTTATAAATTTCAAAGAGAATTTAAACTGATAACAAGGGAAGATAAACAGGCAAGTGTACTAGTTAAAAATTTTATAAGTTTTATCATCAAAAAGTCAAATTAGATGAATATTCCACATATTCCCGTACTGTCAAATGAGGTTTTGCAGGCTTTTGAAGATATTGAAGATGGCGTAATTATCGACTGTACTCTGGGGTACGGCGGTCACAGTTCTTTGCTGTTAAGTCATAAGCCAAATATTAAAATCATCGGTATAGATCAAGATCAAAGCGCAATAGATTTTTCTACACGGCGTTTAAAAGAGTTTGGAGACAGGATCAGCATTAAAAAAGGGCGTTTTTCAAACGTTATAAAAGATATCATGCAAAATATTGACATATTGTCTATACGTGGTATTTTAGCAGATATAGGCGTATCTTCACTTCAGCTAGATCAAAAGCAAAGAGGTTTTTCTTTTGAGAGTGATAATCTTGATATGCGTATGGATAACTCAGCAGAGCTGTCTGCTTTTGATGTTGTAAATCACTACAGTCTTGGGGAGTTAGAGCAGGTTTTATATAAATATGCGGAGATGAAAAATTATAAGCAGGTTGCGTCTTTTATCGTAAATAATCGTCCGTTTGTATCAGCAAAGGAGCTGAGTGATAAAACAAAGCATTTGCTGCGAAGCGGTAAAAAGATACATCCTGCTACGCTGTTGATGCAGGCAATCAGGATAGAGGTAAATCAGGAGTTAACTGAATTGAGTTCATTGCTTGATGAGATAGGGATGATGAAATTAAAAAATACAAGAGTTGCTATCATCTCATTTCATTCGCTTGAAGATAGAATTGTTAAACAGACATTTCACAGATGGCGGCAAAAATGTATATGTCCACCTGAAGCTTTGAGGTGCACATGTAAAGCAAACCATAAAAAGGGTAACATTATTACCAAAAAGCCTATAATGGCTTCTGCGTCGGAGGTTGGGCAAAACGCAAGAAGTAGAAGTGCAAAATTAAGAGTTTTTGAGTTTGAGCAATGAGTGATAAAAATGAAATTTTAGACGAAATATCTCCTATTTTAGATAAAAATAGTCATTTTGGTATCGGATTTTTATTGCAAACGCTACTTGTTGTATTTATGATTTTACTATTCGTTTTTCCAAGATTATATCTACAGCATGAGATCTATTATAAAAGTAGAAAAATTGCCAGGCTTCAATCACAATACCGTAATTTGCAGGCACAGCATTTTATTATAAGTAATAAAGTAGAAGTTATGACATTTCATAATCAGATAACAAATACTATATTTTGATAATATAATAATTCTTTATTTGCTATAATACCAGATCAAAGGTTACTAAATGTCACAGTCTTGTCCTATATCATTGTTTAAAGTCGATGCTAAAATAGCTAGAATTAATGCTTTTTTTATCACACTATTGCTTATAGCTTTTTTATTGACTTTTAATCGCATTATTTTATATTTTTTATTTTATGATTTTCTTGTTAGATTATTTTTAAATAAAAGATATAGTCTTGTGTATCATCTCTCAAAAGCAATCAAAAACGTTTTACACTTAAAAACCGAGATGGTTGATGGGGGAGCAAAACGGCTGGCGACATATTTTGGCTTTTTCTTTGTATCGCTTTTAATTATACAAGCATGGCTGCATTTATCTGTTCTTTTGTGTTTAACAGCAACAATATTCCTTTTATGTACAACATTAGAAGTACTTTTTAATTATTGCATAGGATGTAAAATATACTATTTGATAAAAAAAATATATCCAGATTTTTAACTTTTATAAAGGATGATTATGAATCGTGAAATTGCACAAAATATAAATTCTCTGCCTGCTCTTTCAAAAAGTATTGTTAAAATACAAAAAATTTACAACGATCCTGATTCTGGCGTATCTGATCTTGCAAAAGCAATAGGCGATGATCCGATGATAGTTGCCAATCTTTTTAAAGAAGTTAACTCGCCGATTTATAATTTTGACAAAAAGATAGATACGGTGTCTCAAGCCGTTGCAATGCTCGGTATGAGTATGACTAGATCGATAGTATTTGCAAACAGTTTAAAGAAGTTACTTAATATTGACATGGAGCCATACGCTGTTTCGTCAGAGGTGTTTGCCGATATATCGTCCAAGCAAGCACGTTTAATATATAATTGGTACAAGCAAATAGACAAAGTAAAAGCTGATAAACTTTTTTTAAGTGCTCTTTTGCAAGAAACTGGAAAAATTTTGATCGCAAGCCAAATTATTAAAAACAATGAGCTTTTACCGTTTAGGTCCGAGATAGAGACAAGTTATAACATAGCTTTGATTGAAAAATCTTTTGTCCAGA
>WFMO01000144.1 GCA_015489055.1 Helicobacteraceae bacterium
GCTTAAAAAGATTTTTACTAAGCTCAAATCCTATCTTAAACTCTTCTTCTGCAGATACGGCATTTGCAGTTCTTAATTTATCAAGCCATATTTGAGGAACATTAATACCCGGTACATGTGAAGCTAAAAATTGCGCGGTCCTTAGTTTTGTGATTGGAAATAAACCAAGAATCAAGGTAGCATCTTGTTTGTTTGGATGCGCTAAATTTACCTCCTTTGTCAGTTCTATCAAAAGTTTGGCGTTTTGTAAATCATATACGGGCTGCGTGATTATCCCTATAGCACCTTTGGATATTTTTTTATGTATCTTTTTTTGAAGTGTTTTTGGGTTTTTAGCATAAGAGTTTACCACCGCAAATGGATAGATGGTCTCAGGCGGCAGTAAAAATGGTTTGCCGGCGTAATCTATTGAGCTGTTAAAGCATGATATGATATCTAAAAGCAAGGAGCTATCACCCTCAAATACACCTTTTGCATTTGGTTGGTCTGACATCTTTGCGGGGTCTCCGGTAAGTGCTAAAATAGCTCTGATATTAACTTCATTTGCACCTAAAAGATCTGACTGAAGTGCTATGATATTTCTATCTCGCATACTCATAGTAGCAATAACAGGCTTTTTAAATCTATCTTGAAGCATTTTTGCGGCAAAGAGTGAATTGTACTTGAGTTTTGCCAGCGGATTATCTGTTGTGGTGAAACCATCTACTAAAGTATCGAGCTCTAGGGACTCAAGCGTGCTTATGATGGATGAAAATTTAGCAGCGTGAGCAGGTGTAGTCTCTAGCGTTGTGTATGCCCCGTTTTGTAATTTTTCTATGAGTTTTGTAAACAAATCTATTCCTACTCTTTAGTTGGGTTTGGTATAATTACGCAATTATAACCTAAAGTGAGCATAAATTATGAAATTGGCAGTATTTGATTTTGATTCTACATTAATGGACGGCGAGACTATTGATATTATAGCTAAAGAGTTTGGCATCGGCGAGATGGTTTCTAAGATAACTTCGCAGGCCATGAGGGGTGAACTTGATTTTTTTGAAAGCCTTAAACAAAGAGTAGAGCTTTTAAAAGGATATGAGTACAAAGAAGTTAAAGAAATTTGCCGTAACTTGCCATATATGCAAGGTGCAAAAGAGACCATTAAAGAGCTGAAGAGTCGAGGCGTTAGTGTCGTGTGTTTTAGCGGAGGTTTTAGAGTTGCTACTTCATATGCCAAAGATATTTTGGGATATGATGCCGATTTTTCCAATATATTGCATCACAAAGATGGTAAGCTAAGCGGTTTGGTTGGAGGAGACATGATGTTTGGCTTTTCAAAAGGGGATATGCTGACAAGACTGCAAAATCTTTTACATGTAAGTCCCAAAGAGACTTTGGTTGTAGGTGACGGTGCGAATGATTTATCAATGTTTGCCTATGCATCGACAAAGATAGCTTTTTGCGCTAAAGAGGTGTTAAAAAAAGAAGCTACTCATATTATTGATGAGAAAGATTTAAGCCAGATTTTAAGAGTTGTCTAAACTCTTAAGTGCTTTACGCTTAATGTATTAAAGGCTGTGCTCTACATGAAGCCCCGTGCCGCTTTAAAAATTTGGCAATTTTTGTATATCCTTTATCTATGGCGTAGATTAGAGGAGTTTTGTTGTAATGATTTTTTTGCATTACATTGGCATGATGAAAAACAAGAGATTTTATTATTGCGTAGTGGTCAAAATATACTGCATTTATAAGCGGGGTGTTGCCGAAATTATCTGATGTATTTATATACGCTCCTCTTGATAGTAAAAAATTAACAATTTTTTTATACCCATAATATGCTGCATTATTTAGCGGCGTATCTCCGTCTTTATCTTTTGTATGTATATTTGCCCCGTGAAAAACTAAAATCTTTACTACGTTGTAGTGTCCGTGATATGCGGCGGTATTTAACGCCGTGTCACCGTGATTGTTTTTGTATTGCATATCTCCGCCATGTCTTAATAGTATTTTAACGATGTTTACATATCCCTTTTTTGCGGCAATATATAGTGGTGATATTCTAAAATTATTTGCTCTGTTTACCAATGCGCCATGCGATATCAAAAAATCTACCATAGCCGGCTGGTCGTTTGATACCGCAATGCTAAGGAGAGTGTTGCCGTCTCTGTGGTAACTGTTGATATGTCGATATTTGGTATGACTAAGAAAATATTTTGCAATATCTATGTTTCCATGTTTGATTGCACAAATAAGTGGTGTATCACCATTGCTGTTTTTTATATTTATGCTCGCACCCTTTTTTTGAAAAAGTTTTACAAGATTTAAGTTATCTGCTATGACAGCGCTGATAAGCGGAGTGTTACCTTGATTATTTGTGGCGTTAATATCGGCACCGTTACGAATCAGCATAAGAGCTAGTTTTGTGTAACCTAGTCTTGCTGCAATATGAAGCGGAGTGTTACCTTGATTGTTTGGAGTGTTGATATCCGTTTTTGTTGATATTAAAGCTTTGCAGCGAGAAGCGTTGTTACTTAGTATCGCTGTTATGAGCGGCGTATTTTTATCTTGGTGCGTGCTATGTTTCTTTTGATAATGTTTTATACTGCTTTGAGATATCAATACGGAGATAGTTTTTGTATTTTTATTTGTTTTGTACATTAAAGCAAATATGATTAAAAAAATTACTAATATTGACCCGGTTATATATACGACTTTCATGCTTTAACTCTTAATATATAATTTTACCACAACAATAGGTAATTAACACCAAGCAGTATGAGCAGTTTAATCAGCGATATAGCAGTTGTGCCTATGATGTTTCCGATTTGGCAAGATGAGCAATTTTTATATTGTTTCCCCTCATACTGCGCATAGAAAAAATAAATTATCAGTAATACAAACAGTATCACGCTTGAATAGCCTTCCAAGATGCCAAGCAGGTGAGTCATGTGATTGGTTAGAAAAAATTTAAAAAACGCAAGAATTAAACTGGCTGCAAAAAGGTATTTAAAAGTATTTAGAATTTTATCTCGTTTAAAAACCGTAGGACATCCGTTATCGGTAATCGCATCTGTTCCAAATTGAAGTTTTGAATCAAGCAGTGCTTTTTCCCTTTCATCAAGCCTTACTCTAAAATTTGCACCAAACATATAGTCAAGTTTTCTTTGCAGCAGGACCGATAAATCATCTTCTGCGTCTAAGAACTGTTGCTCTTCATTTTTATCTTCATACATAATAGTTATTTTTTTATATCTTTTGGTTTTAGCGCTTAAACCGGGAAAATATGCCGTTGTCTCAATCGGTGTTATCTGTCCCTCTTTTTTTATCATTCTTGGGTTTATAAGTTCTAAAAACTCTTCATTTTCCCCTTTAATAACAATTACATTTAGAGGTGAGCCTATTTGAAATGCAGCTAGTCCGGATAGATTATTGGCTGTTATAGTATCTTTTAGATCACGGATAAGCTCGTCTAAAGATTGGTCAAATTTTCTGACATTGGCACCAAATTCAAGGCTTGGAGTTGTCGGATATGTCGTTATTTGCCTAACCATCATTTTTCTCCTGTTTTTGCGTTGCTTTATGAAAATAGTAATACACTGTACCTGCAAATATCAAACCAAGCGGTGCTGCTATATACCAATGTTCCTTCATGATTTTAAGCAAATTAAGAAGGTCTTGACCAAAATACCATGCAAGCGTTATCGTTACACCTGCCCATACTAATGCACTTAAAAAATTGATAATTGCAAATTTTTTGCTATTATATCCGGTTAGTCCGATGGAAATGGGAATGAGCGTACGCATACCGTACATGTAACGTTGTACAAATATAATCGGCCAGCCATATTTTTTTAGTAAAAGATGCGTTAATGCAAATTTGCGTCTTTGTGAAATTAGTTTTTTATGTACATATTTTTTGTTATACCTGCCGATAAAGAAGTAGATAAAATCTCCTGAAAAACCACCAAGAGCCGCGACTAAGATAGATAGATATAAATTCATGTCACCTGTATGTGAAAAGATACCCGCCATTATCAGACCCGATTCTCCTTCTAAAATACTCCATACATAAAGTATAATATAACTGTACTCTTTCATTAGTTCTATTAAAATATGGGTCATCTGTTTTTATCCTTTATAATAGTGTGATTTTACCATATTTTACCTCGATTAACCCCTGTAATTCATATTCAAATACTTTAGCTGCATATTTTGACACTGCTTCTTCATAAGACGGAGATGATGCGCAATAGTTTAAAAATTCATCTGACGTATCGGCTACGTTATTGCTAGTTTTAAATTGTGACACAAAGTCATCAACATTATAAATGGCAGTTGCCTCGTTATTTGCTAAAAGCTGATTTGTTCCGTTGCTTTGGTTGATATGATGAGGTAAAACATAGATCTGTTTACCCATTTTTTTGGCATATTTTACGCTGTGCATAGTTCCTGAATCAATATCCGCATGCATAACAATGAGTATCTCTGCAAGGGCTACGATAAGCTCATTTCTTAGAGGAAAAGTATATCTTTGCGAAGGTGTCCCGGCTTTAAACTGACTTAGCACTAAACCGTTTTGCTCTATCTGCTGGATTAACTTTTTATTTATTGCGGGATATCGTTTGTCAAGTCCTGTTCCTGCTACCATAATGGTGTTTTTAGCCCCCGCTGCTTGGTGGGCTATCGTATCTATCCCTATGGCCCCGCCGCTTACTATGCATAGTCCCGCGTTTGCCAGTTTGGATGCAATAATCTGTGTAAACTGTTTTGCGTATTGATTTGCTTTTCTGCTGCCGACTATTGATATTTTTCTTCGCTTTAATAAAGAAGTATCCCCTATAAAAAAGAGCTCTTTGGGGTACTGCCTCATGGAATCTAGCTCATTTATATGAAAATCAATCGTACTTGTCATATCTGGTTCACATATACCAAATCTACCTGTTTTAACAGCTGCTTAGATTGCCCAACGGCTTTAAGAGTTGCAGGGTGCGGATGACCAATGGCAATAGCATATCCTTTCTTTTTGGCAATATCAACTGCAATTTTTAGCTGATGTTTTATATAGGCCACGTTTTGTTTATCATCCAAAAAAACATCTCTTGCAATATATCTCATATGAAATTCTTTTGTCACTTCTGGTGCTTTAGAGTACGGTGTGGTAACGCTATCAACAAACTGTATGTGGTATTTTTTAAGCACATATATAAGCTTACGCATTGCTTTTTTATTTGCCGTAAATGTACTGCCTGTATGATTGTTCAAATATGTAAGTCTTGGAAACTCTTTTTTTATTGTTGCTATGCGTTTTTGTATCTTAGTTAGTGAATCTGTTATGTTTAATGTATTTGGCTCAGGATGTTTAAACTCTATAGCCTGTAATGGCAGGTGCACCATGTAAAAAGGCTCTTTTGCCGCTAAAAGCGCAGTATTTGGGTGTATATAATTTGGCGGAAAAAAGGACATTGTTACTTTGAGATGCAGAGCATTTATATCACGCACCTCAGATGCGAACGAAACATCATCAAAAATAATTGCAAGTTTTGGTTTGTGTTTTATATTGTGCACAATAGTCTGATGAGGTAAAGCCGGTATCGATTTTATCTTTTTAGATGGAGATGGCTTGGTTGTATGTTTTATAGATTTGCTTATTTGCTTATAAAGCTTTTGTTTGCTTATTTGATCAAATGAACCATCTTTATATCCGATATAATAACCTACTGCAAAAACAGCCAATGCCAATAAACAAAAGAGTAAAAGATATGTTAGATATTTAAAAGCGGTATTGTTGCTTTTTTTCTTTCGTTTGCGCTTTGTCGGTTGTTTTTTCAAGCTATGCCGTTACATGTAAAGATCATAATTTAATAACATCTTTAAAAGTATCAAAATAGTATGTGTGTAGTTGATCGAGGCTTAACACTATATCGTTACATGTAAAGTGTTTGCCGCCGGTTGTGCCAATTTTAGTTATTTTTAAATCTTTGGCTATCTCTTCAAAAGTATCGCAGTTTTGAGGTTTAACCTCTACGATAGCTCTTGAAAAACTCTCAGAAAAAATATCGCGTTCATCTATCGTGTCTATGCCGACATTACAGCCGATATGGCTTTTTGCGCTCATTTTAGCTAAAGCTATAGCGA
>WFMO01000145.1 GCA_015489055.1 Helicobacteraceae bacterium
AATTGATACATATATCTCAAATTGATCTTTATCTGTATAATTATAAAACTCCAAACTCTCTATCTCCTCATTAAGTGCCGGATAACTCTCAAGCAATATAGCAGTATAAACATCTACACTGCAAAAATCACAATTTTTATCTCTTAATAGCTGTAACATTACTAAAGAGCTGTTGTATATACAAGTAGCTTCTTGATGATTATCAAAATATCCAAGATTGATGCCAAACATAATATTAAAAAGCACAATATAACGTTTATGTCTATCAAGAGTTAAAAATTGACTTCCTTTTTTTGTAAGAAGAAGCTTTCCTTGTTGAACTTTTGTAAGTTTTAATACCTTAGCTACTATGCGCACTAAAGAGGCACTAAAATGCTCCTCCTCATAAAATCTCGTTTGATGTTTTAAAAATCTCTCATCTGCAACAGTACTTGCAACTTCTACAATACTTTTGACTATTTTTGTGGGTAAAAATCCTTTTTGAGTGAGTTTTAATCCTTTTTTATCAATACTGTTTAATAAAACGTTAACACCTTCTAAGAGTGCAATATTGGGAAGTTCATAAGTAAAGAATTCATTTTTTATCTTTATATTTAACGCTTGCAGGTTTTTTAGGCTTGTTTGATACAAATCCATTGTTTATGTGCCTTGTTTTTTAAAGGTATTTTACCATATTGATAAAACGAAGTACTTTTATACCCCCCTGCTCTTTTTAGCAGGTATTATAAAAGTATCCTCAATATGGGAAATTAAAAGCATTATAACTCAGCTTTACAAAAGAATAGAGTTGTTTTAAACGAGCTTCATGCTATTTTACCACTTGTTTTTATTGAAGAGATGAATGATTTAGGCTTGAGAGTTACCACTCGTATTGCAAACAATAACAAAATAATTTTTCTCAAAACCAAAGATAAGCTCATTATAATAGCTTCTACAGATTTGGATATAAGTGATGAAGATATTATAGAGATATAAATGAAAATGAGACATAGAACAAGGATATAAAGATCTCAGACAACACTTTAGATCTGGTAAAAAGCCAATAGAATCTATGAAACATTGATTGCAATAACTACCCTTTCATTTTTTCTATACAACATTGTCAGCTATATCAATAAAGTAAATCATGAACCAAAAACACTAGGTGCATTGTTTGCTGATTTAGAGTGTGAGCTTCATACCCTTGCTATTGCTATGGAAGCTTTTATGGAAAAAATTGCAAAAATTAATGAAATACTCAAGAGAGATGATAATTTGGATGTTATAATAGCAACATTACAAACCACCATGGCAAATTTACTTGGATTTAGATGCTAAAGTTAAGATAATAATATTATGGATTTTCACCCCATTTTCTTCGCTTAAACAATGAGCGTAATTTTTTTATTCCTTTTTTAAACATCTCTTTGCTCCTTAAAAATCATTATACACGTCAAAAACAGTAGAATCAATTTTATTAGATATCTCTTCATACTTTATTTTTGTTGGAAATAGTTCTCTTTGAACACTAAAGCTGCCAAGAATATTACCAATTCCATAATTATCTTTTGTAAGCTTTACAACACGTTTATTACTTTCTTGTATCTCTCCATCTTTATTTTTTATTTTATCTAATTCATACACTGTTCTTACAGCATCGACAAATGCGGAGGCTCCCCTGCTTTGTGTTGTATTTTTTGTACTGTGATGTATAAAAATAATTGTTTTATGCTCTTTATTTGCCCAGTCTGTAAAAAGCTGCATAAACCTTCTTGCACTTGAGTTATTATTTTCATCAGTTCCGTAAAAAGCTATTAAAGGGTCTAAAATTATTAAATCATATTGCTGTAATTTTACTTTAAAGTGCGTAAATAATGGAGATACCTCCACCTTTCTTTGATCATCGTATAAAAATTGTATTGTAGGCGAATCACTAATATCAATTTTACTTTTTATTGATTCATCATTAAGCTTTAAGACTTTGTCATATACTTTATTAAATCTATTTTTACTTATCTCTTTAGGATCTTCACTTAACCATAAAAATGCCTTATTAATCTTTTTTTCTTGTATGGCACGGATTGCAAACTGTAATACAAACCATGATTTTCCTGTTCCACCTGGAGCAGTTATTAAAGAAACTGTACGTACAGGTATAGGCAGCCACTCTTTACAAATGAACTCTACTTCTTTAGCTTCAATCTCATTAATGTTTTGAATATCGAGAATTTTTATGTTGTGTGTAGAATTTATCTCTTTTGTAAGATTATTTATTTTTGCCTGTATTTCTATTGCTGGTATATTTTCTTCAAGATTTTTTGCAATATCATACGTCAAGGCCTTAATCTCTCTTTTAATACTATAATCTTGTAAAATCTCCAAATAGTCATCAAGCCTATTGATAGGATTTCTCAACATAATTGAAATGAGATCATCCCCATATTCATTACCAATTTTATTTCTTATAATTTCTTCGTCTATTGCTTTTCCAAGTTGATTTAGCTCTAATATTATTTCTATTATCTTTATATGCAAGGGTAAATAAAATAATTTTTTTGAAATTTTGGAGTTGTACTGTTCTAGTAATGCAGGATTATATATGATGCTTGAAATTATTGTTGCTTCTATATTGCCATTGTAAGTTTGATCTTGCATAT
>WFMO01000146.1 GCA_015489055.1 Helicobacteraceae bacterium
ATGATTGGCTTAGCACTTGGATGCTCATACGAAGAACTAGGCTTAAAACATCACGTTACCGCCGTTGATTTTGTTTCATAGATGATAAGAAACTTTGTTTTTTAGACCTAGCTTTTTTTAGGTCTAAAAGGTTTGATTACATCTTCATTGCATTCCAAATATGGTCCTTCTATTAAGTCTATACAATAAGGAACAGCAGGAAAAACCGCATCTAGACACTGTCTGATTGATTTTGGTTTACCGGGAAGATTGATAATAACGGCTTTGCCGCATATACCGGCAGTTTGACGAGATAAAATCGCAGTAGGGACATATTGTAAGCTGACCTGCCTCATAAGTTCTCCAAATCCAGGCAGCATTTTATCGCATACATTTTCTGTAGCTTCAGGGGTGACATCTCTTATTGCCGGCCCTGTTCCCCCTGTCGTAACTACTAAGCAACACTCTTTACACAACTCTTTTAATGTATTTTCTATAATGTTCTGCTCATCTGCTACGCATCTATAGATGATATCAAATTCACTTTTTAGATAATCTTGCATAGTTTGTTGTATAGCCATACCTGAAATATCCTCATATATGCCCGCACTTGCTCTATCACTTGCTGTTAATACGCCGATTTTAATTTTTTTACTCATAGTATCTCCTTATTTAATGTAGTTGTAAAAAATGGTTTGCATTCTTAATAAAATATACAGTTGCAAACGGAATAAAAAAATCCTTTACCTCTTGGGCATTGATAATACTATCTTTTTGTCCTAGATATACTTCAATATCAATATTTTTTTGAGCTAATCTGCATAATTTGTCCGGCTGCCATTGATACTGTAAAAGTTCACTTAACTGCTTACTTGTGGTATCTGCTTGTGAAATAGCTTTTATAGCATATGGCCTAAAACAATTTCGTATAAAATGTTTTAGATATATTTTGGTATTCTTTTTATATTGCATCAACTGCGTCTGCTTAAAATCTTCAGTCTGATTTTGGAAAAATGCCGGCGAAAAAAGCTGTAGCTTATCTATTCTATCTTTACATGTAAGTGCGAACTCAAAAGCTTTGATGGCGCCAAAACTAAATCCAGCTGCTGTATATGCTGTATTATCAATATAGTCTTTAAAAAAAAGTTCATCATTTTTTAAAGAAAAACCACTAAAGTAATGCATCTAGCTTCTTGTTTATTTGTTGTTTTGTGATGCATTCTTCATCTTCTAGGATTGATTCTGCATATGCAACAATCTGATTTAGTTCTTTGAGTATATTTTTAACTTCTTGAAAAAGTGCTTCGAGCATTTCGGTCTTTGCGTTTTCGTTAGGCATTAAAACATCTCCCATGCCGTACACATACAACATTTTTGATACAATATCTTTTGCTGCTTTAAGGTCTGCTTGAGCATTATCGGAGTGTTGATTAAATTTTAAATCACAAGCTGCCATTCCGGCTAAAAGCATTTTGACACGGATTTGTAATTCAGATTTAACAGCGGGCATATTTGTAGGTGGTGTTATTTGATCATTAGATAGCAAAAGTTTATCAAAATGTATATCAAAAAATGTTGCTATAACAGCTTTACCGGCTTGATAACATACCCGATATGCTTTTTGTTTGTCACTCAGCATCAATATTTTACGCTTACCAAACATTACCTTATCTTTAACCTGAAAAAAATGTTCTGTTGCTACTTGTGAATAATTTTGACGTATAGTCAGTAGTGTTGCTTCATTTACTAACGTTGCCAATGCGGCACCACTAAATCCTACTGTTGTTTCAGCAATTTTGTGGGTGTCTACATTGTTTGGTATATTGCGTAGATATTTTTCTAAAATTGAGTTTCTTTCCTGTTTTGTAGGAAGTTCCACAAAAATTCTTCTATCAAATCGTCCTGAACGCAGCAGTGCATCATCTAAGACATTAATTTTATTGGTAGCACCCACTACTACGATATCGCTTGAATCTTCAAAACCATCCATCTCAGTTAGAAGTTGATTTAGAGTTGCTTCTCTTTCATCATTTTGCGCTCCATCCCTTTTTTTACCTACAGCATCTATCTCATCTATAAAAATTATTGCAGGTGAATTATTTTTTGCAGCCTTAAACAACTCATGGACCCTTTTTGCTCCCATCCCAACATAAATTTGAACAAATGCTGCTCCACTTTGATAAAAAAATGAAACATCGGCTTCATGTGCCAATGCTTTTGCTATCATAGTTTTACCAATACCAGGGGGTCCTATAAGCAAAACTCCACGTGGTAGTTTTGCTCCAAAACGATGATATTTTATAGGGTTTTTTAAAAAATTTATTATTTCTTCAAGTTCGCTTTTAACTTCAGCTAGACCGCCTATATCTTCAAAAGAGATATTTGGCCTGACTACTTCAATAGGCAAATCATTTTGTATTTCGTTTTGCGTATTTGCGGTAGGTGATGTTTTGTTGTCGGTAAAATATTGTTTTTTTTGCATGAGTCTAAAAAGAAGTGATCCGATTCCCAAAATTAAAACCACAATCAATATATACAAAAGAGGATCTTTGTCGTTTTGTATGTGTACTTGATAATTTTCAAAAAGCTTTGGCGTTACTTGCGAGCTTGCTATTTTATAATAACCATGACTAGTATCAAGATATGTATATTGTCTAGTAGCTATAACTTTTGAGATTTGATGTTTTTGGACAAGCTGTTTTGCTTGATTTAGGGTAATGCTATGAGCGTTATTTCTTAAAAATGCAAATGCGATAAGGATGATAACAACAAAGGCAGATACATATATAATAATATTATTATATTTAGATTTGAACATAATTATATTTGTCCTTTACGATACAATCGTTACATGTAATCCAATTTCCGCTTAAATCTTCGTTTGATTGTATCGTAATTTTATTAAAATATTGATCGAGACCGCTGTATGTACCGTTTTTTGTCTTATGTTCAACTAAAATATCAAGATTTTTGTTGTGCTTTAGTCTAAACTGGTAGTTTTTATGCTCAACTATGTTTGTTATTTGGTGCAACCTTTTTTTGGCAACATCTCCGCTTACGGTATCTTGCATAGTTGCAGAAACTGTTTTGTCTCGTTTTGAATAGGAAAAAGCATGTAAATGAGTAAGCGGTAAAAGTTCTAAATTGCCAACCGCCTCGCTCCATATTTCTTCGCTCTCACCTGGATGGCCGACTATAAAATCTGTTCCTAGAGCAAAATTTTTATCTCTTAGTAGCTCAAACAGTTCCATATCTTGTTTAAAACGATTTCGCCTGTTCATAATTTTCAACATTTTTTGTGATGTATGCTGAAGGGCGATATGTAGATGCCTCTCGAGCCAAGGTTCATCTAATATTTCTTTAAATTCATCATTGATTTGGATAGGCTCAAGACTTCCTATGCGTATTCGTCTAACTCCGCGTATTTGACTCATTCGCTTCATTAAGCGTGCGATATTCGTGCTTGATCCGGTACCGTAACTACCGACATTTGTCCCTGTTAGGATAAACTCTCCAAAGCCGTTGGACGAGAGTTTGCTTACTTGCTGCAATATACGCTCTTCGTCCATACTTCTTGCATCACCGCGGACAAAAGGTATGATACAATAGTTGCATCTAAAATTACATCCTTCTTGAATTTTGATAAATGCTCTACTTTTGCCTATAAACTCTCCAATTATGCTTTCATCAACAAACTCAAGGTCTCCTAGTTCATAAAATGCTGCGTCGCTTTGGAGTAATTTGTCTATCTTTTGTTTTTCACTTTGTCCAAAAACTCCAAAAATTTTTTCATCTTTAAAAAGATCTTCTCCTTTTGTGTGAGCACCGCATCCGGTTAGAAAAATCTTTGCTTTAGTATTGTTGTTTATGTGATTGACA
>WFMO01000147.1 GCA_015489055.1 Helicobacteraceae bacterium
CAAATCATCCTATTAAAATCAAGACCAAAATACAAAATATTAATAGAAGTTTTGGTGCTATGATGAGTGGTGAAATTGCACAGTATTATGGTGATTGTGGGCTAAAAGATAATACTATCACCATAGAAATGACAGGTATCGCAGGTCAAGCGTTGGGGGCATTTTTAATTAATGGCATTTCTTTGTATTTAAACGGAGTTGCTAATGATTATATAGGCAAAGGCATGCATGGCGGCAAGATAATTATAACCTCGCCTCAAGAGGGTGAAAACTTTAGTGCAGGCGGAAACACATGTTTATATGGCGCAAGCGGTGGTAAATTGTTTATTTCCGGTAATGTTGGAGAGAGATTTGCTGTTAGAAATTCAGGTGCACTCGCGATTGTTGAAGGTACCGGAGATAATGCCTGTGAATATATGACAGGCGGTACGATTGTGATTTTAGGTAAGACCGGGATTAATTTTGGTGCCGGCATGACAGGCGGTATAGCTTTTGTGTATGATAAAGAACATGGCTTTATCGAAAATATCAACAGCGAACTAATAGAAGCGCATAGAATTGATACTGACGAGGGCGATGAAGCAAGACATTTTCTAAAGCGTTTGTTAAAAGAATATGTGTCGCATACTTCAAGTAAACTTGCCAAATCTATTTTAGAAAATTTTCGTGTAGATATTCGAAATTTTTGGCTAGTTCATGCTAAAAACTTAAAGACGTTACCTCTAAGAACCGATAAAGGAGATTAAGATGCAAGAGTTTGTAAATATAAAACGCAAAGATCCGGAAAAGCGCCAGGCGGTAGAACGCGTAAAAGATTTTGGAGAAATTTATAAGCGTTTGGATGAGGATGATGCAACGCCTCAGAGTGAGCGATGCATACAATGTGGAGATCCGTTTTGTTTAAATAAATGTCCGCTTCATAATTATGTTCCACAATGGCTAAAAAGCATAGCGGAAAAAGATTTGAAATTTGCATTTAAATTATCAAACGAGCCTTCTCCGTTTCCGGAGATAATGGGTCGTATTTGTCCTCATGATAGGCTGTGTGAAGGAGCTTGTACTCTAAATGACGGACATGGCGCTATTACTATCGGTTCGGTGGAGACATATATTACCGAAGAGGGTTTTAGACAAGATTTAAAAGTAGAGTATCCGGGTATTACAACAGATAAAAAAGTAGCTATTATCGGTTCAGGACCGGCTGGTTTGTCATGCGCTACATTTTTATTGCGTGCAGGTATAGCCGTAACTGTTTATGAACGAGATGATTTAGCGGGTGGTCTGATGACTTATGGTATTCCAAACTTTAAGCTTGATAAGAAAGTTATTACAAGAAGGATAGAACAGCTAAAGAATGCAGGCATGACACTTATTTTAAATACTGAAGTCGGTCAAGACATAGCTTTTGATAAGATAGCTGATGAGCATGATGCTATTTTTATAGGCATAGGCGCAACAGTTGCAAAAACAGCGGGTATCGTCGGAGAAAATGCACCAAATGTTTATAAAGCGATGGATTATCTTAAAAATATTCAGCGTAAAAATTTTTCGATGCCTTATGATAAAAAATTTGATTTTTTAAATAAAAATGTTGTTGTTATCGGTGGCGGTGACACTGCTATGGATTGTTTAAGAACAGCAAAGCGTGAAGGTGCAAAAAAAATAACATGTCTATATAGAAGAGATTCACACAATATGCCAGGAAGTAAAAAAGAGTATGAAAATGCTGTTGAAGAGGGTATTGAATTTATATTTTTTGGGTCTCCTAAGCGGATTATTTTAAATGAAGACGCAGAAGCTATCGCTGTAGAAGCTTGTAAAACAACTCTTAGCAGTAAAGATAGCAGCGGCAGAGCCTCTATTGAGGAAGTAAAAGGCAGTGAGTTTAGAATCAATACAGATGTTGTTATTATGTCTTTAGGATTTAATACAGCTAATCCGTCATTTTTAGCTGCTAATGGAATCGAGACAAATAAGTGGGGCGAAATTATTATTAATGATAATACGCACGAGACAACGACATCTGGTATATATGCAGGTGGAGACTGTTTTCGTGGAGCAGATTTAGTTGTAACAGCAGCCTATGATGGTCGTGAAGCGGCTAAAAGTATTATAAAATCATTATTACATTAATTGAAAGTTATGCCGCATTAGGTTAAACTTTTATTTTGCCGATTTGTTTTTGTATAACCTAGATACTGTTTTAGGTGTTTAAGTGCTTTAAACCATGTGTCTATGTTGCATACAAACTGCTGATTTATTAAAATAATGGTACTATAACGAAATATATAACAATTTGTATAAATTACTCAAGAGGAGTCATATTGAACCTGTTTAACATTTTTAACTCCAGTTCTAAAAAGCAACAAGCTACAAAGCAAGAAGCTCCAGCTCATTGGATTAAGTGTGATTCTTGTCAATCATTGATGTATTATAAAGAGATGGAGAAACAAAATTATGTATGCCCAAAATGCGGTTTTCATTTGCGCATAGATTTAGAAGCCCGCATTAAACTATTGGTAGATAAGGATACTTTTGTAGAGTATGATGCTAACTTGATACCTGTTGATCCATTAAAATTTGTAGATAAAAAAAGCTATGTTAAGAGAATTGAGGATGGTTATAAAAAGAGTTCGCGTCGATCTTCTGCTGTTAGCGGAGAATGTAAGATTTTTGATCAAAAAGCAGAGATTGTTGTTTTTGATTTTTCTTTTATGGGCGGATCTCTTGGTTCTGTTGAGGGTGAAAAAATAGTACGCGCAGTAAATAGGGCTACCAAGAGTAAGGTTGGTCTCGTTATTGTTAATACAAGTGGCGGTGCACGTATGCAAGAGTCTACTTATGCTCTGATGCAGATGAGTAAGACATCTGCTGCACTAGCAAAATTAGCAGAAAATGGTTTACCTTATATATCTGTTTTAACAGATCCTACCATGGGAGGTGTAAGTGCTTCTTTTGCTATGCTTGGAGATGTTATCTTGGCTGAGCCTGGCGCCTTGATAGGTTTTGCCGGACAAAGGGTAATCAAACAGACGATAGGAGCTGATTTACCTGAAGGTTTTCAAAAAGCTGAATTTTTACTTGAAAAAGGTTCTATAGATATGGTTGTCAACAGAAATGATTTGAAGCGTACCATAGCAGATTTGCTGGAAATATTAGTAAAGCATTAAATGCAGATTTATGCGCTTTGTGACCAGTCATTGTTAGACAAAAAACATCTTAGCATACAAATGTATCTAAATAAAATAGCTAAGTATAATATCAAAATTCTACAATATAGAGCTAAGAACTCTTCAAAATATGAGATTAAACAACAGTTGACTACTTTACGAAATGCTTATAATGGATGTTTGATTATCAATGATTATATTGATTTGGCATATCTATGTGACGGTGTGCATGTTGGACAAGATGATTTAAAATCGATAGATAGAGATATCGCACATGCAGTGGTTAAGTTGCGCAATATGATTGGAGAGGATAAAATTATCGGTATCTCAACACACAATAAAGATGAAGTGCTGCAGTCTAATGAGCTAGATATAGAATATATAGGTTTAGGTGCATATAGGCAAACTTCTACAAAATCAGTTAGTAACATATTGGGTCAACAATTAGATGATATTGCTTCTTTGTCAACTCATAAAGTAGCCGCTATTGGCGGTGTTACGATGAATGACACTTTTGAATTTGTTACATATAATGCAATAGGTGGTGGGTTGCTATGAATATAACTATTCTTTCAATAGCAAAGAAAAACAGATCAGATTATGATCCTGTTTATAAAGAGTTGCAAAAAATGATATCACGCTTTACAGATATTCAGATGAAAGATATATTTTCAAAAGAGATAACTATTGCACAAAATATCGGCAAATCAGCTTCAAAGAAAGCTTATTCACAATCTTTTGCACCATATATAGATAAAAGTTATAGCATTGCACTGCATCCTGAGGGAAAATTTATAGATAGTTATGGATTTAGTAAGCTAATTGATGGTAAAATGTCAATCAACTTTTTTATCGGCGGTGCCTATGGGCTTGAAGATAGATTTTTAGATCAATGTGATAATGTCGTAAGCCTAGGTAAAATCACTATGAGCCACAAGGTAGCCAAAGTTGTTTTATTAGAACAGATATATCGCAGTTTTGCTATTTTGTCAGGACATCCATATCATAAGTAAATTATATTAAAGGAATATTTATTGAGACAAAGTGAATTAGATTATTTTAAAAAGATGCTTGAATCAAGAAAACTACAGATTCTAAAAAATCTTGATAATGTGAGAATATCTATTGATGAGAATACACAAGTGGATTTAAATGATGAAGCAGATTATGCTTCTAGAGATAATAATAATATGATTGAAGTGGCTATTGGAGAGAAACAAAATAATGAATTAAGAGAAATTGAGATATCATTAGCTAAAATGGCTAATCATACATATGGCATGTGTGAAATGTGTGAGGATCAAATTTCTATCTCCAGGCTTAAAGTCAAGCCACATGCTACATATTGTATAGATTGTCGGGAG
>WFMO01000148.1 GCA_015489055.1 Helicobacteraceae bacterium
GTCCACCTGAAAAAAATTCTATAATCGTTGATGTAATCATTTTTGAATTGATCAAGTCATGCGGCATTAACTCAGCCATAGGACCGCTCATAGTTGAGAGCTTGTCTTTGATTGCTTTTTGCATTTTAATCAGACCATTATGTAGCTCATTGCCTAAAAGTTCTCCGATAGATCTAATACGTCGGTTTCCAAGATGATCTCTGTCATCGATATGCCCTTGCCCATTTTTTACTTTAATAACATATTTAACGGTATTTATAATATCTTCGTTAGTTAGTACCGTGATATATTCAGGAATACTCATGCCTAGCTTATGGTTCATTTTCATACGCCCGACTCTTGTTAAATCATATCTCTCAGGATCAAAAAAGAGTTGATTTACAAATATCTTAGCCGCATCTTTGGTCACTGGCTCGCCTGGTCGCATAACTTTATAGATACGAATAGCTGAGAGATCGTTTTCATCTTCTATATCTTCTGTTTGTTTTAATAACTTTAAAGAATCCGCATCAGCTATAAAGGCGTTAATAATAGAACTATCAACACCATCAGCTAGATCATTTGCAATAACAAATGAATCTATACCCGCATCTGCCAATTTTTTAAGTTTAGATTCTTCAACAGGAGTCATAGCATCATAAAGAACTTCGCCCGTCTGAGGATCAACAATCGGTTCAGCTATATATCTATCTAATAAAATATCTAATGGATACATAATAGTAGTTATACCACTTTCTTTGATAGATTTAATTTTTTTACTAGATAAACGCTTACCTGCGGCTACTAACACATTACCGTCCGTATCTAGTAAATCAAATTCAAGACGTCCTTTATAATCATTTGGATTAAACTCCATATGAAAACTATTTTCATGAATCTTAACTGTTTGAAGAGGATAGAAAAGCTTTAAAATATCCTGCTTCGAATATCCCAATGCTCTAAACATAATAGTCACTGGAACTTTTCTTCGCTTGTTGATTCTCATATACAAAATATCTTTTGGATCATACTCAAAATATAACCAAGAACCTCGATCGGGAATAATCTGTCCTGTATATATCAGCTTATTCCCGGCAGTTGTTGACTCTTCTTGTTTAAAAATAACACCAGGGGAGCGGTGCAGTTGATTAACAACAACTCTTTCAACACCGTTAATAATAAATGACGTTCTATCAGTCATAAGAGGTATATCACGAACAAAAATACTTTGTTCCTTAATATCTTTTACACCTAATTTTTCTTTTGTATTTTCATTTCTATCCCAGATGATAAGACGTGTATTCATACGCAGTGAAACAGCATAAGTTAGTCCTCGCTCCATACATTCACGAACCGTATATTTCGGTTTACCGACTTCAGATCCTATATACTCTAAAGTCAATCTATTTTGTGCATCATGGATAGGAAAAACTGATTGAAACACCTTCTCTATACCGCTACTAGTACGATCAGATTTATCTAGCATTAAAAAATTTTCATATGAATTTTGTTGCAATTGAAGCAGATTTGGAACTTCAATCTGCTGTTTGGTTTTAGCAAAATCAACGCGTAAGCGATTTCCGGAATGTAGAGTGTTTAACATGGGGCGAGTACCTCTATTAGTAAAATTTAAAGTGCAAGTCATCACAAAAAGATGATCGAATATCTCTAGGCGTCCCTAGGAAGAGCCACAGGTAAAAAATGTTAGTGGTTTATGATTGTATGGGCACTTTAATTAATAGACAATATAAAATCTATTAATTAAAGAACCCTAAAATAAGTTTATACAGCCGTGCATAAGTGCACGTTACCGTATAAAGAAAAATAAATTACTTAACTTCTACTGAAGCTCCAGCTTCTTCAAGAGCTTTTTTAGTTTCTTCGGCAGTATCTTTATCAACAGCCTCTTTAATAGTTGTAGGTACGCTCTCAACTGCTTCTTTTGCTTCTTTTAAGCCAAGTCCAGTTAGTGCGCGAACAGCTTTAATAGCATTGATTTTCTTAGCACCGGCACTAGTTAAGATAACATCAAACTCAGTTTTTTCTTCAGCAGCAGCGCCTGCATCTCCACCTGCACCGCCAGCCATTGCAACTGGTTGTGCTGATACACCAAATTTTTCTTCAAACTCTTTTACTAATTCTGATAATTCTAAAACAGACAAACCAGAAATAAATTCTAAAACATCTTCTTTTGTAATAGCCATTTTTAAATCCTTAATATATTAAATTTTATCCTAAAAATAGGACGATAAATAAATCTGCTCTATATTAAGCAGATTCTTCTTCTTTTTTTCTTCTAAGCGCATCAAGTCCAATTGTAAAATTGGCAATTGGAGCCATCCAAGTAGCTGCAAGCATAGCGAGAAGTTCTTCACGACCAGGAAGTTTAGAAAATGCTTCAATTTTACTAATCTCTGCTACTTCTTTATCTAAATACCCTGCTTTGAGGATAAATTTTTCATTAGTTTTCGCAAAATCCATTGTAACTTTCGCTGCGCTAATAACATCATCTGACCAAATAAAAATATTTGTATCTTTTAACTCAACACCGCTCATGCCACAATTTTTAAGTGCAATGGAAGCTAAAGTATTTTTAACAACCTGAACTTTTGTATTTTTAGCACTAGCTGCTATACGTAATGCTTCAAGTTCGCTAACTTTCAAACCTTTATAGTCGCAAACGACAACAGCATTTGCATTTTCAAATGCGTCTGAAAGCTGTTTAATAACTTCAACTTTTTTAGACTTTAACATACAATCTCCTTTCTAGACATAGCTTCATGCAGGGTAAATATTATACTTCTTCAAGTCCCGTGCAATCTTTAGTCAAATAATCCAGATTCTCAAGATGAAAATCTTTGCAAAAA
>WFMO01000149.1 GCA_015489055.1 Helicobacteraceae bacterium
CCATATTCATCAGATGATGGATTTTCCATTGTCAATTATAGCAAGGTAGATCCGAAAATGGGTTCTTGGAGAGAAATACAAGATATAAGCAAAGAGTATAGATTGATGCTAGATGGCGTAATTAACCATGTTTCGCAATATTCTGATTGGTTTAAGGCATATCTTGCGGGAGATCCGGAGTATAAAGACTTTTTTATAGAGGTAGATCCGACAACTGATCTCTCTAAGGTGGTAAGACCAAGAGCAACTCCACTGCTATCTGAGTTTATTGATAAAGAGGGCAAGATACACAATATATGGACAACTTTTAGTAAAGACCAGGTCGATTTAAACTATAAAAATTATAAGGTTTTGGTAAAAGTTTTAGATGCGCTGTTTTATTATATACAAAACGGAGCAACGCTTATACGTTTAGATGCAATTGCTTTTATATATAAAAAGATAGGTACCTCTTGCGTTCATCTTCCACAAACGCATGAATTGGTTCAGTTAATTAGAGAAGTTTTACATGAAGTGGCTCCCGAGATTATTATAATTACTGAGACAAATGTCCCTCATCAGGAAAATATCTCATATTTTGGCAGTGGTGATGATGAGGCTCAGATGGTTTATAATTTTGCGCTTCCACCGCTTTTAGCATACTCCGTATTGCAAGCAGATACCAAAAAATTGACCAATTGGGCACAATCTTTGACTTTACCTAGTGACAAGGTGTGTTTTTTTAATTTTACTGCTAGTCATGACGGATGTGGATTGCGTTCGGTTCAAGGGATTTTGACCGCTAAAGAAGTAGAGATGTTAATAGAGACAACATTAAGTCACGGAGGACTTGTATCATACAGACAGACAGATGAGGGAGAAAAGCCGTATGAACTTAACTGTAGTTATATCGACATACTCAGTCATCCTGATGATAATATCACTTTGCGTGCTAAAAGAATGCTGGTAACCCAGGCTGCAATGTTAGCGATGCCGGGAGTTCCCGGTATATATTTTCATTCGCTTGTCGGCTCGCATAATTATCCAGAAGGTGTAACGTTAAGTGGCAATAACAGGTCTATAAATCGTCAAAAATTTAATTATGACTACTTAGAGAAAAGATTGTCGCAAGATGGTCATATAGAAAAAATGATTTTTACCGTCTATAAAAAACTTCTTTCAATTAAGGTGCATGAGACGGCATTTAATCCGTTTGGAAAATTTGAATTTTTAAATATCCATAGTGGTATTTTTGCTATTTTAAGACATGCAAAAGATAAACAACAATCTATTTTAGCATTACATAATTTTACAAATAATGATATAAAACTACGTCTTTCTAACGATTTAGTTTACCCTTTGTATGATATCCTTGCAAATAACAGGACATACAAAGCTGGTGATATAATAATAGCGTCATATCAAAGTATGTGGTTAAAAAGTATAAAGGATAATATATGATAACAAAATGTTTATTTCCTGCAGCAGGGTATGGAACAAGATTTTTGCCGGCTACAAAAGCGATGCCTAAAGAGATGTTGCCGATTTTAACAAAGCCTCTTATACAGTATGGCGTAGAAGAAGCCTATGAAGCTGGATGCGATATTATGGCTATTATTACAGGGCGCGGGAAACGCGCGATTACTGATCATTTTGATATAAGTTATGAGCTTGAACATCAGATACAAGGCAGTCCGAAAGAAAACCTATTGGATGAGATAAGAGTTTTAATGGATAAATGTACATTTACATACACTAGGCAAAATGAGATGAAAGGTTTGGGCGATGCAATCTATAAAGGCAAAGTTTTAGTAGGGGACGAGCAACCTTTTGGCGTTATTTTGGCTGATGACTTGTGTGTCAATGCGGATGGAGACGGTGTTATGTCTCAGATGATAAAGATTTATAGTAAATATCGCTGTTCCATCGTAGCTATTATGGAAGTGCCGCTAGATCAAGTTCATAAATATGGAATTATATCAGGAAAAGAGATAGAAGACGGCATATATATGATTGAAGATATGGTTGAAAAACCAGATAAAGCGCCTTCTAACCTAGCTATTATCGGCAGATATATACTCACACCGGATATTTTTAAGATTATTGAAAACACAAAGTCCGGTAAAAATGGAGAGCTTCAGATAACTGATGCTCTTTTACAACAGGCAAAGCATGGCATGGTGCTAGGGTATAAATTTAAAGGTAAGAGATTTGATTGCGGTAGTCTAGACGGTTTTGTAGAGGCTACAAACTATTTTTATGATAATTTATCTACAAAGGGGTAGTTATGAAAAAAAGAACCAAAATCGTTGCAACCGTAGGTCCTGCATGTGATACGCTTGAAAAACTAGAGGCACTGATTAAAGCAGGTGTAAATGTTTTTCGTCTCAATTTTAGCCACGGTACGCACGGCTCACACCTGGAGATTTTACAACGCATAAGACAAGCCTCTAAAAATCTAGGTTTACTAGTTGGTATTATGCAAGATATTAGTGGTCCAAAGATCAGAATAGGTGAGTTAGAGGACAATTTTACTCTCCATAGCGGCGATATCTTAGAGTTTACAACAAAGGATATCGTAGGAGTAAAGATTAAAGACGGATATTACAGACTCACTATCAATCAGCCGGAAATTTTATCAAAAGTTAAAATAGGCGAATATATATATCTTTATGATGGTATTATTCGCTCCAAAGTGACTGAGATTACAGATGGCGGGATTAAAGTGATTTTAGAAAACGATGGGCTTTTGAGCTCTAAAAAAGGGGTAAATTTTCCAAACACTAAAATAGGTATTGATATTTTAACTCCCAAAGATAAAAAAGATATATTGTGGGGTGTTCACAATCAGGTTGATTTTATGGCTATATCTTTTGTTCAAAACGCAGATGATATAAAAAATGCCAGAGCGCTTGTGAAGAGTTATGGAGGCGATGTCAGGCTTTATGCAAAAATTGAGAAGTTTGATGCGGTTGAGAATTTAGATGAAATATTAGAGGTCAGTGACGGTGTTATGGTTGCCCGCGGAGATTTGGGTATAGAGATACCATATTATAAAGTTCCACATGTACAAAAAACAATTATAAAAAAAGCTAACAATTGCAGTAAACCTGTCATTACGGCAACTCAAATGCTTTTATCTATGACAAAAAACGATACAGCTACAAGAGCAGAGATAAGCGATGTAGCAAATGCGGTGCTTGACGGTACAGATGCGGTAATGCTCTCAGAAGAGAGTGCTATTGGACATAATCCGCTTTTGGTGGTTCAGACTATGGTTAATACCATCAAAGGAGCAGAAAAATATTATCCATATTATAAAATTTCTTCATTACCGATTCATGATTTTGCAGATAAGATTAACGAATCAGCTTCAGCGCTTAGCAGGGGACTGAATTCCACAAGCATTTTAACTATAACATCTTCAGGTAATTCTGCTAAAAAAATAGCCAGATATAGACCAAATAAACCGATTTTTGCTATTACGCATGAAGAAAAAATTGCACGCACGCTTACTATGGTATGGGGAGTGATACCCGCCTTCACGATTGAACCTACAAATATAGATGATTTGATTGTAAATATTTTAAAAAAAGGGGTAGAGAGAAAAATATTAAAACAAAACAGTCATTACATCGTAACAGCCGGTACGCCTACAGGTGTTTCACATTCAACAAATATGATACGATTAATCTCTCAAGATGAGATGAATGATTACTTTTAGAGGTGCTCTTTAGATAAATTGCTATAATTATGAATGCAAAACTATAAAAAAAGCTTTTTTTATTCATTTTTTATCCATTTGTTTATTCTTTGCTTAGTCGTCTTATTGGCTTTGCTGATTCATAGGCAATATAAAAAAAAAGAAATATTTATAGCTGTACGGCTGTTTAGGGCATCTAAGAGCGTACATAAACAATCACGTCATGTGCATGTAAAAAATAAATCTAAGTATAAATCTATTAAACACATTAGCACGCATAAAAAAATTATATATAAATCTCACAAAACCAAGCATATCAATAAACATAAAAGAGTTGTGCACCACTCTCACAAGATAAAACCTGTGTTAAAACATATAAGAGCCACTAGGCAGATTTTACAAAAAAAGACAGTAATCAAGCCAAAATGTACTCAAAAACATATATTAGTCAAATCACATGTAAAGTCTGTTCTTAAAAAGAAAAATATTAAACAAAAGATGATTAAAACCAATAAAGTGCATAGAGAATCTATTATAAACTCTGTTATGGTGCAAAGAATAAAGCATAATTATTTTGATTATTTATATGAGATGATTAACTCGCATAAAGTGTATCCTATGATTGCAAGAAAATTGGAGCAAACAGGAGTTGTCGAAGTTGGTTTTTTACTTTTAAATGATGGCAAAATATTACATATAAAGATTGTTAAATCATCAGGCTTTATTTTTCTTGATAATGCCGCAAAAGAGATATTGGTGCAACTGCACAAAATCAAACCTATTCCCAAGGTGCTTTCACATAAACCGCTTCAAATTGTAATACCCATAGATTATGCTTTACACTAATCAAAAAAGAATGTTTGTTAACGGTTTATTTTTTAGTTGCGATATATAGTTGTTGAAGATTTAACTCTTTTAAGATGTTCATAACATTTACAAAATCTTGAAAAGTTGATGC
>WFMO01000150.1 GCA_015489055.1 Helicobacteraceae bacterium
AATTTCTGTTCTGCCTGAGGGTCACCTTGGTTTTTGTCAGGATGATATTTTTTAGCCATAGCTCTGTATGCCTTTTTAATAGTAGCTTTGTCGGCACTTTGACTAACTTCCAAGATTTCATAGTAACTTAGATTTTCCAATATTTTCTCCATAGTTTGTAAAGTATTTTTGAAATTATACCTTAACTGATACAAGGATACAATATTATCAGTATTGTATCTGGCACAGATAAAGACCGCTTGGGCTAATAGCGTCAAATTGACATTTGTATTGGCAGGAAATAGCATTTTTTAACTGCTGTGCACTTATGAGATTATGCTCAACTTTTATAAGTGCTGATGTCATCATTCTGATTTGTGATCTTAAAAAACCATTGGCCCTAAAGTGTAAAACTATTGCATTTTTATGCTTATATGCAAATGTTTTATAGATTGTTCTAACCGTGTTGGTTGTATGCAGGTTTTTTTTTGTAAAATTACTAAAGTCATGTGAGCCTATAAAGTATTTTATATGTTTTTGTATGGAGTCTAAATTAATATCACTAACATAAGTAACAAAATCTTCTTCAAATGGATTTTTATATTTTATATCTTTTAATATATATCTGTATGTACGGCTCTTGGCGCTATATCTTGCATGAAACAAATCACTTACAATTTGTATTTTTTTGACATAAATATATTTATCAAGTTTGTAATTTAGTGAAGTTTGTAGTTTTTTTATATCACTCCAAAAGGGTGGTATGTCTATATGCAGAACTTGATTGGTTGCATGTACTCCCCTGTCTGTTCTTCCTGCTGCTTGCAGGGAAGATGTGATGTTTAGTTCATGTAATGCATTCTCAATAGTTCCATTGACAGTTTTTACATTTGTCTGCTTTTGTGAGCCGAAAAAAAATGCACCGTTATAAGCTACAGTCATCTTTATTCTCATCTAAAATCTCGCGGCAATCGTTTTTTTATACATTAAATATGTAGCAACTATCCAGCTGATAGATATGACGACAATTGTATAATACCCAATAATTGGTATAAGCCCGACTATGGCGCCGTAATATAATAAAATAGCTAAAAACAGATAAAGATATGCATTGCTTTTTTGATGCCTTGTGTTTAATATACCTATACTTAGAACAAAAAATAAACTAATGGCCGGAAAAATTGATATCAAAATATCCGTTATCATCATATGCTTTTTGCTGTTTGCTCTGTTTTTGCTCTTCCAATATTGTAGCGGTTTTAGATATTGTTGCAAATGCATACTCATCATATTGTTGATTATCATAGTTTTAAAATCGATTTGTGAAAGACTACGTAATGTGTAGCTGTATCCTTGACCATTGTAAAGTTTCAATTTTAATAAGCCGTTTTGATGTATAACTTCTGCTCTTTTAGCACCTATTAAGAGCTCTTTTTTTTGTTTTTTATTAAATAAAAAAATATTTCCAAAGCTTCCGTCAGAATTGTTTTTGCCGATATACAGTAGCCATGGTCCAAATTTATTGCCAAATTCCGAGGCTTTAAGATTGAACTTTGCTTCACTTTTTTTATAAGACACAAAGTTACTTGACAAAACAGTAGAATGTGGAAATAGTATAAAAAAATCAAACACTAAAACAGTGCCAAGTAAAATAGCCGGCTTTAAAAATGTCCTTAAAACAAATCCTGGACTCACGCCGAGCGCAAAAATAACCAATATCTCATTTTCGCTGCTTAGTTTCATAAGTGTAAGAGTAGCAGCTATGAAAAATGTGATAGGCAAGGTGTAAAACAGCATTTCAGGTAAAACAAACAGATAAAGTTTAAGCATATCAAAAGCACTGAGCTCAATTACGGCAGTGTATGTAGCTAATTTTATCATAAATATAATGGATGCGATAGCAAAAAGCGGTAAAAAGATAGATAAAAAAAGGCTTGAAAGATTATGTTGTATATAAGATTGTAATTTATGCATACAGACCAACCAAATAATGATAAATCGGCAAGTGAAATAGATATGTTATAAGTAAAGCCGTGGCTAAAAACGGTATAAAAGGGATTTTGTTATCCTGTACGGGTTTGTTTATAAAAAATAACATAACAGGAAGTGCTAAAACAGCTGATAAAAATATTGCAAACAATGTTAAGCCTACTCCAAGAACTGCCGCTATTGTAGAAACTACTATGATATCTGCTTCACCTAGAGCTTCTACATACGGGTAAGTATGGTAGTTTTTATTCCACGTTGTCCATCTTTTTTTTGCTTTTATTTTAGCAGATGAAGTAAGTAGATACGAAAGCGCGAATCTAAGCAGTGTGAATCCACCGGCAAATATTAGAGCATTTTTAAAATTTGTAATAAGTAAACTAAAAGATTGTGATGCCGCAAGTGCTAAAACTAGAGCAAGTAGATTTAGACTATCGGGCACCATTTTGTATTTAAAATCAATTACAGATAAAGCAAGTAAAATTAAAAACATGGATGCTAAAAAAAATGATGAGAGGCTAAGACCGCTTGTATAAAAAACAATAGTAAAAAGTGCCGCGCTTAAGATTTCAATAATCGGATATATCATTGAAATCTTAGATTTACAAAACGCACATTTTCCTCTTAAAAAGAGCCATGAAAAGACTGGAATATTGTGATACCATTTAAGAGTGGCGTTGCAAGAGGTACAGTGTGAGGGTGGAAATGCTATGCTTTGTTCTTTGGGTATTCTTATAATAACTACGTTTAAAAATGAGCCAAGCAGTAAGCCAAATATAAAAATCAAAATAAAAATCATCAATTCAATCCTCCAAATCTTCGCTCTCTTTTTCTAAATTCTTGTAGAATTATCTCAAATTCTTGAGCATTAAAATCAGGCCAAAGAGTGTCTGTGAAAAAAAGTTCAGCATAGCTTGACTGCCATAATAAAAAGTTTGACAGCCTTTTCTCTCCACCGCTTCTTATCATGATATCGACCTTTTGCTTGCAGTCAAGAGCATTTTCGAATATCTCTTCTGTTACATAGTCTGTAGTAGAGAGTTTGTTTATTGTCCGAATAATTTCATTGTGTGAACCGTAATTTAGAGCAAGACTTTGAATTAAGCCATTGCAGTGAGCTGTTTGCTTTTTTACTCTTTGAATTAGGCTTTGAAGTGAGTTTGAGAATACAGAGATATCACCGATAGGTTCAAAGCGGATATTGTTTTGTAAATATACTTTAAGTTCTTTTTTTAAATATCTCTCCAGAAGTTTCATAAGAAATTCTACTTCTAGTTTCGGCCGCTTCCAATTTTCTGTTGAAAATGCATACAGTGTTAATCTGCCTATATCTTTATGTGCAACACAAAATTTAGTTATATCTCTAACTACTTCCGCACCTTTTTCATGTCCTATTGTACGTCTTTTGTTATGATTTTGCGCCCATCTGCCGTTTCCATCCATAATTATGGCTACATGTAGAGCTTCATTCATACGTTTACATCCAGGATGCCGTTGTTAGAAGTATCGCTTAATGCATCTATATTTTGTTTAAGTCTTATGGTTATTGTATAGTTTATATCTTTCAAATGCTGTTCCAAGAAAAGTTTAGTAGATACGAATGCCACATTGATGTTGATTATTGTTATATCATCTAGTGATGTTATAAAACCAGATATTGGACCTAAATTATAAAAGGCGGCATAAAAATCTATCTGTAATTTTTTATTTTTTTTATTGTATCGTTTTTTTAATTGGAAAACACCAAAATGTCCTTTATATTTTAGAGGAATTGTCATTATATCTTGCAATAGTGGCAGCAAAAGGTTTGATATCTGCGTAAATTGATGTTTTGATGTTGCATGTGATGCCGCTTGAAGTAAAACATCTTTTAGAGCTTCTGTGGGATTTTGTTTTTTTAATATCGTGTCTAATTTATCTGCTTGGAGTATGTTTGATAAATATTGAACATCTTTAAGTAAATGCGGATATTTAATTAAATTGGATATAACCGTTGTATTGTTATCAGTTTTTAGTACCGCCCAATATTTTTCATGCAGACTTAGATGTTGGTCTGAGATTGCTGTTGATTGATGATCGCCTTGCTGTATAAGATATTTATTATCTCCTAAGGTGTCTAAGATTTCTATGCTAATAAGCTTTATAACTGCTTTTATCTCTTGCTTTGAGAGTGAAGTTAGTATCTGCTGCAGAGGATTTAGTTTCATAACTCTTTGGCATAATTTAGTATCTCAAAAGAGAGAGAAAGTTTATCTGTGCGTCTTGATGTTATAT
>WFMO01000151.1 GCA_015489055.1 Helicobacteraceae bacterium
ACTTGACAAAGCTGTTTTACGTCATCAAGAGTATGATTTTCATTTAGATTTACAATCGCTTCTTTTACTAACTGAGCACGACTGCTCATGCGTCTATTATTTTTTTGATTTTGTTGATAATCTAGTTTTGCCTTTTTAACTAAATCATTTATTTTATGATACTCATATATGTCATTTTTATTTTTAGAATCAATAGCATGCTCAACATCAAATATGCGTGTGTTATGAATTAATGCTGATGCACTGCTGTTTTCAATGTGTATGCTACTGCCCGCCATGTCTATCCTTTTTTTATTTTTTCAAAAGCTTGCGACTGAAAAAACACACTACTTATCGCAGATATGTTAGTGAGTACACACTAACATATCTTGTAGATAAGTTGTGTGCTTACTTCGTAAGTATATCGTTAATAAAAAAATTTCGCAAGCTTATAATTTTTGTATTAACTATTGTTGTGTATAATATGAATAAAAAGGATATAACATGATTTCAGCAAAACAGCTAAACAAAGCATTCATCACTAAGCAAGTAGAAAATGATCTTGCTATCGAAAAAGCTGTCTATCGAAATATAAAGAGAATCTCTGATAAAAATATACGAGAAATACATAAAAATATATTGAATGTGTTAAGCATAGAAAGTTCATCAGACAGCACATTTTTTTTATTCGAAAAATTTAACGAATTATGTCGAAATGAAGAAAGAAAATATAAAGAGCGTATAGCAAAAAGAGAGCAAAAAAATAATAATACAATTTAGTCTATTGCTTTTCTTCTTCTTTTGATGTTGTCATCATTTCTAATTTAGTAGTCAGAATAGTATTTTCTTTTTCTAGTTGTTTTATATCTTTTTCTAACTCTTGAAGTTTGCTTAGTTTTTTTGACAATTCTTCGTTTTCAAATTCTTGTTTAAAATTAGTTTGTTCTAGTTGTTTTATAGTTTGATTAGATTTTGCAAGCTCATCAGCATGCTGTTTTTGTTTTACTTCGCTTTCTCTTTTTAGCTCTTGTGTTGCTTCTCTTAGCTCTTTATTTTCAGTCATAACTGCTTTTGTTTGAATTGCTATTGCTTGTGCTTGTTCTAGTTCTTGCTTGAGTGATGTTGTTTCTTTTTCTACTTTCTCTATGTCAGATACTTTTTCTTTTAGTAGGCTTTTTAAATCTGCCATTTTTAGTTTTTCAGCATTAATTTCTTCATTTGATTTTTTCTGTATATCTAGTATATCTTGATTATATTTCGCTTTCATCTCTTCGATATGCTTTTGAAATGCTGTTCGCTCATCTATGATTGCTAATTTTTCTTTTTCTACACTTATTGCTTGCTGTTTCATATCTGCTGTGTTTGCTTGTATCGTGTATATGATGTGCTTGAATGTATCAGAGAGTTTTGCTTTTGTTTCAGCATTAATTTCTTCATACTGAGACATATCTATCTCTGTATCTGTTTCGTTTGCTTGTTGCTGTTTAAAACTATTCAGCAGTTGTGATAGAAATTCTTCTTTGCTTGATATATTGCTATTTTGCTGTATTTCTTCTAGCTCTTCTTTGAGTGTATCTTCTATTTTAAAGTTGTATTGAGTTTTCATTGTTTATCCTTTTTTGTATATATATTATATACCCTTTTGGCTTAAATATACCTTAGATATACCCAATATATATAGGATATATTGGGTATATCGGGTATATGTCAATTAAAATTCTCTCCCATCTTTTGCAAGATCATACAACCAATTCCAAAGTTTTTGTGATTGGTTATTGTCATAGTCTATTATTTGACCTTCGCATGAAAGATACAGTTTACCCTTGTTGTCGATTCTAACATCACCTTCTCTAGTGTTTATTATTGTAGGAAAAATATTGTTTGTTATATCAGGCTTATATTTATCTCTTATGTACGCAGTAAAACTCTGTATTGTTGCCAAATGGTCGTTAGAACCTTTGCCATTATCTTTTATTGTTATTAATAATCTATCCACTTTACGACCAATTTTTTGCTCTTTATAGTCAAATTGAATATCAGTTTTAGTTTTGAATTGTTTTTGTGCTGCTTTAATAATTCGTAATTTGATGCCACTGCT
>WFMO01000152.1 GCA_015489055.1 Helicobacteraceae bacterium
CAGACACACAAAGTTCTTATGAGATATATAGTATTTTAACAAATCAAAGCATCCCTCAAGTTCAAGACCTTCAGCATGTAAGTAATGCCTATATAAGTAGCGGAACGAGTCTGTTTGTTTATATAGATACTTTAAAAAGACAATTTATACTAAAAGAGCGCCAAATTATAGCAAATGCATCGTACCATAGAGGTTTGGCTACTTTAAATGCATTAATTGGTAGAAAAAATTAAATTTAGGAATAAAAATGAGATATTTATTAATACTTAGCGTATGTTTATCACTTTTACCGGCTAAAGTAATAAGTGTAAGACAACTCTTTAACGTACAAACCGTCAAAGTTAAAAAAGCTTATCAATACAGAGACATATCGGCTTATGGTTTTATACGAGCAGATCAAAATAATATATACGATATAGCGCCTAGATTTGGCGGTTATGTAGAAAAATTATATGTAGATAAAATCTATCAAAAAGTGCGTAAAGGTGAGCTTCTAGCTACAGTTTATTCACCGGTTGTCTTAAAAGCAAAAGATAATTATCTAAGCAGCTTAACATATACAAAATCAATAGCAAATAAATACATGAAACAAAATGCTAAAAATAGATTAAGATTATTGAATATTCCAACAAAAGAGATAAGCGCAATTGCTAAAAAATTAAGAGTTTCTTTATATACAAATATCTATGCGCCAGCAAATGGATATGTTTTTATAAGAAAATTAAACAAAGGTTCTGCGTTTAATAAAAAAGAGACAATATTTCGGATAATAAATTTAAATGATATCTGGGTAGAAGCAAAAATTGACCAAAAGCAATTAAAGTATTTAAATAAAATGACATCTTTTAGCTTTAAAACTCCAGGTATTCATAAGACCTTTGGCGCAACAATGGCTGAATTGTATCCTGATGTAAGTTTAAAAAGTTCACGCTTAACGCTAAGATTAAAGGCAAATAATAAAAATCATAAGCTTTTTCCGGGGATGTATGTATCTATCAATATGCACTCTGCTGCAAAAGAGTACTTGACTTTACCATCAACCGCCGTGATATTTAAAAATGGAAAACATTATGTGTTTACCGTTGGTGAATATGCGGGCGAATATGACCCTCAGGTAGTTCAGGTAGAAGTGTTAGATCCGCATACTTATATCATAAAAAGCGGTCTAAAAGATGGACAAAAAGTAGTTAATAATGCACTCTTTATGATGGATAGCGATGCACAAATTAACGGTTTGTATTAGGAGTGTATGATGATAGAAAAACTTATATCCTTTAGCGTAAACAATAAATTTCTGATACTAATAATAACACTGTTTTTAGTTATGGGTTCTATTTGGAGTATGAAAAAGACTCCTCTTGATGCTATACCCGATCTTTCACCGCCACAGGTTATAGTGCAGGTAAACTGGGCAGGTCAAAGTCCTCAGGTTATTCAAGATCAGGGTCTTTATCCACTTATCGCACAGCTTTTGTCAACTCCTGATATTAAAACCGTAAGAGGGTACTCTAGTTATGAGCATGGTTTAATATATGTGATATTCAAGCAAGGCACAGATTTGTATTGGGCAAGGTCTAGAGTTTTGGAGCAATTAGCTACTATCGGGTCTCAACTGCCTCGTTCGATGCAAGTGACTCTAGGGCCTGATTCTAGCGGCGTCGGATGGGTTTATGAATATGCTTTAACATCTAAGACAAAAAATTTAGCACAACTAAGAACATTGCAGGATTATTTTTATAAATATGCACTTTTAGGTGTTGACGGTGTTAGTAGCGTTGCTAGTGTAGGCGGATTTATCCCTACATTTCAAGTAACGGTGAACAATAATGCATTAATTAGATACAACTTGAGTATAAAAAGTATTAAAAATACTCTAAAACGTAACAATAACGATACGGGTGGCGGTATAGTTATTAAAAACGGTTATGAATGGATGCTTCAGGCAAATGGATATGTAAAAGATTTAGATAGCATAAGAAAGCTTGTAATAACTTCAAAAGACGGTATTCCTGTCACTATAGCAGATGTCGCTAAGGTAGAAAAAGTGCCTGCGCCTCGTCGTGGAATGGCTGACTTAAACGGTCAAGGCGAGGCAGTCGGAGGTATAGTTATGGCACGTTACCATGGCAATGCCTATCAGATTATTCAAAGAGTAAAACAGGAATTAAAGCATTTAAAAGTAAAGGGTGTAAAAATAACTACTGTTTATGATCGTTCAAAACTTATCATAAAAGCAGTCGATACTCTAAAACATACGCTAATTGAAGAGAGTGTGATTGTTATTATCGTTATAGCACTCTTTTTAATGCATATTCGTTCGTCCTTGGTTGTTTTGATCGTTTTACCACTAACTGTGGGCATAACATTTTTGTTGATGAAAATGTTTGGTATCGGCTCAAATATTATGAGTTTAGGCGGGATTGCTATTGCTATAGGGGCCATGGTCGATGCCACGATTGTGATGATAGAAAATGCCCATAAAAGTATCTTAAAGAGTGAGGCCTTAAAAGGCTCGCCACTAACAGATAAACAAAGAGCAGAAACTATAACACAATCTTCCAAATTGGTAGGTCGTCCGATATTTTTTGCATTAGCCTTGGTTGTTGCATCATTTTTACCTATTTTTGCACTATCAGGACAAGAGGGTTTGCTTTTTATTCCTCTTGCGTTTACAAAAACTTTTGCAATGACTGCGGGAGCTATTTTATCAATCACATTAGTGCCTGTTTTGATGATCTTTTTCGTAAAAGGAAAGATTTTAGATGAACATAAAAATCCTCTTAGTAGATTTTTTATCTGGATATATCATCCAATTTTAAACATTAGTCTAAAATTAAAATATTTTGTGCTTATCATAGCTATCGCGGCACTAGCTTACATGTATCCTTTATATAAACATCTGCATTGGGAATTTTTGCCTCCTATTAATGAGAGAGTTGTTATGTATATGCCTGTTACTCCTTATGGTATAAGTATAGATCAAGCAAAAGAGATAACACAAAAAACGGATGAAATCATTAAAAGTTTTCCTGAGGTTAAAACCGTTTTTGGAAAAGCGGGACGCGCAAGTACACCGACAGATCCCGCACCTCTTAGTATGCTTGAGACTATCATCACTTTTCACCCGCAAAGCAAATGGCCAAAAGGAATGACATATAAAAAATTAATATCAAAGATGAATAGTGCGCTTCAAGTTCCAGGTCTTGTAAATTCATGGACATGGCCTATACGTGGGCGTATAGATATGCTCTTAAGCGGTATAAGGA
>WFMO01000153.1 GCA_015489055.1 Helicobacteraceae bacterium
CTGCAACTTTATGAAACAGTTATTATTGCTTTCAAATAATTCGCGTTACTAATTTTGTCTTTAAAGCAAAATATACTTTTTTATTGAGCACGTGTTTCATATTGTAAATATATGCTTTTAGCAATATAAAAAAGTAAAAGTGGCAATAACAATATATTTACTATCAATTTAGTAAAAAATAAAACAGCAAGATTGACAATGGCGGAGGTAATTTTTTCTGAATTATTTTTATAATATTCCATATTACGTTTAAAATTCGAGGCAGCTTTTAGTGTGGAATGAACATCTGCTTCTGTCTTGTGCCACCAAGATTTTTTTATATTCTTCTGTATAGTGGCATGTGTCTTTGAGTGCTGTATGCTATGTATTAAGACAGCGTGATCTTTTTTAAATTTTGGTTGAAATATTTCTTGATTAAAATAATTTGAAAATAATGCACTAAAAGGTATAAAAAGTCTAAATATTATAAGGAGAATAAGAAACTTTTGTATAGCTTGATTTTCTGTAAAAATGCAAAGCAAACATACTATCAATAAAGTTACAATTATGAGAGATGTTTTTGATATCTCGTATAATATTTTTTCGCTGCCTAGTGTCCAAATAGAAGTAGTAATAAGATCTGAAAATCTTTCTATAGCATCTTTAATTGGAGAGACCACTTCTCCAAGGGCAATTTTTGCATCTACTCCTACATCTACCCCTACACTACTATTTTTTATAACAGATAAGGCTCCGTTCATACTACGAAGCGTTGCATAAGTGAGCACTGATTCTTTAATGGAGTCGTTAAGATAACGAGTTGAGAGATTATTATATAGCGGTACACTTAGATATACTATTATTGCAATAATTGATAAAATAACTCCTTTTTTATTAAATGAGATATTTTTAAGTATTGGCATATCTTGTTTCCCCTGGTATATATTTTTTAATACTTTATCAAAATTATTTTTTTAGGCTTTAACTCTGATTAGTATAATACAAGTTCCCTAATACTCATATTTCATCAATTTTTATTCATCTAGCATACTGTTAAGAGTTTGTTACTAAAAAGAGTATCCTATCCCAAAGTACCCTATTGAAGTATTCATTTTAAAGTCACTTTTTGTAAAGTTAAAATTTGCTCCGCTTACATCTAGGTTTATGTTATTAAGCTTCCAAGATGTATATTTATAGCCTAAAGTTGCGTAAAGTCTAGGACTAAATGTTATGAAAGCAATTTTTTTATTATATGACAAAAAGTCAAATCTTATACCTATATCATATTTTTGAAATATCCCATTTACAGTAAAATCACTCTGCGCATAACTATTTTTAATGCTGCCTGTTTGATAGGCATATGTTGCATCGCCATAGAGTGAAAAATATTGACCAATACTTTTTCTAAAAGCAATACTCGGACCGATCTTATAAGTTAATATTTTTGTTTTACTTTTTTTCATTGCATTCATAAGAGAATTACTTGTCGAGTCATTATTTGAACTGCTTTTACTACTGTTGATCCATGGTGTTGATAAGCCTAACATAAGTGCAAGCCCCATAAAGTTTCTTTTATCTTTATGTATCAGATCTTTTCCTAGTGCTATACTAAGATCTAACCCTTGCGGTCTATAATCTATAGCTGGGGATACGGTTGAAACAGGAGTTAAACCAGAATATCGGTTAAAAGTATTTTGCCCTTCTGTCATTGACTTTGAATCATACCATGTAAAATCATATGCATAAAACCATGTTGTAGAAAAGAGATTCTTGTGCTGTTGTGTTATCGCATACGTTGTAATATCTGTAGAAATTGTTTTATCTAATCCCACAAATCCTCCAGATATATTAATAGTGCCCTTGCCTATTTGAAATTCACCAGCATTTGCTGTAATTGACAATGTGCATGTCAACACTGCAATAACACTTAATTTTAATAACTTCATTATACCCTCTTACGTATGTTGTATAAGTAATTATACCTCCTCCCATTTAACAATTAACTTAAATTAGTTTTTTAAGATTAAAATAATACCCTTTCTCGTGATTCTTTA
>WFMO01000154.1 GCA_015489055.1 Helicobacteraceae bacterium
CGTGAACTCACAGCTCCGCATTCTTGTATTATTCTATCAGCTAGAGTGCTTTTACCGTGGTCGATATGTGCTATTATAGAAAAGTTTCTGATTTGTTTCATAGATATAGATTTTGCCTTTACATAAAAAGCGAATCAACGCTTTCGTTATGATAAACTCTGCGTATAACTTCCGCAAAAAGCGGTGCTACTGAGAGAACTTTAATTTTTGTATTTGATTTTGAACTTAATGAGTTTGACACAACCAGTTCATCCAACTCACCGCTATCTAGGTTGTCGTATGCATTACCGCTTAAAACGGGATGCGTTGCACATGCCATAACAGATACTGCACCCTTCTTTTTGAGTGCTGAGGCAGCTTTTACCATGGTGCCTGCGGTATCTACCATATCGTCAATAATAATAACATCCCTGTCTTGTACATCTCCGATAATATTCATAACCTCTGCCACATTAGCTTTTTCACGCCTTTTATCAACTATTACCATATCAAGTCCCATGCGTTGGGCGAAATATCTAGCACGAGCAACTCCACCGATATCAGGTGATGCTATGATCGGATTAGCAAGATTTTTACCGGCTATATATTCTTGAAATATTATTGAACCGTAGAGATTATCGACGGGAATATCAAAAAATCCCTGAATCTGCCCTGCATGTAAATCAATAGTTACGACTCTGTCAATACCGGCGGTTTGAAACATATTTGCTACAAGCTTTGCCGTTATAGGTACGCGAGGGGCTGCCTTTCTGTCTTGTCTTGCATAACCAAAATACGGCACAACTGCAGTTATCGTGTTTGCGCTTGAGCGTCTTAGCGCATCTGTCATAACGAGCAGTTCCATCAGGTTGTCATTGGACGGTGCGCCGGTTGACTGGATGATAAAAACATCACGACCGCGTACACTCTCAGATATCTGTACAGATATCTCTCCGTCACTAAAACGTTTTATCTCCGCTTTTGCCAGAGGTACATCTAATCTTTTACAGACTTCTTTTGCAAAAAGTACGCTAGCCGTTCCGGCAAATATTTTATAACCACGCATTTTCTTCCTTGGGTATTATTATAGACGTGATTATACCAAATTGTATTTTAAGATTTGATTTAGCTGTTTCGTTATATAATTAACCAATCGGTTAGTTAGTTAAGGATTGTGATGAAACCAAAAACACGTGACGCGGTTAAAACAAAACAGACTATTTTACAAAACGCAAAATATCTTTTTTCTCAAAAAGGTTTTGATGCAACGTCTATTAACGAGATTGCAGAAGCAAGTCATATAAACAAGGCAATGCTTTATTATTATTTTAAAAGTAAAAAAGATATTTATGAGGTTGTTGTAAAAGAGATTTTATCTAGTATATATAAAGAGATTACAATGAGTGAGAAGTGTTGTGATAGCGCAGTAGGAGATTTAAGGGCATTTATCTCTATTTATACTCAATTTGCCAATAAACATCCCTATTTTCCGGCATTATTGCTAAGAGAACTTAGTAATAGCGGTAAAAATTTATCTGAAAGTGTTTTAGCAGGCTGCATACAATTGTTTAGGCTCTTTAGTGATATTTTACAAAGAGGAGAAGATGAGGAAGCGTTTAAAGATGTTAAGCCTATGGTTGTTTTTTGTATGGTTATAAGTACCGTAAATATTTTAGTGGTAACAAAACCTCTAAGACAAACGGCAGCAAAAAAGGCAGATGATTTAGATACATCTTCTGATATTTCCGTTAATGAAATCTCAGAATATATTTTCAAAAAAATTACACTTATGTTAGGAGTCGCTTTATGAAAAAAAGTTTTTTACTTTTGATAATCCCGTGGTTTTTATATGGCTATACTATGCCGCAGCTTTTTAGTGCATTAAAATTGCATGCGCAGACAAAGCTTGATGAAGCAGGTATTCATCAAGCAAAGATAGCAAAAGGTATGGTAAGTGCCAAGCTGTATCCAACCATAAATCTTGTAGGCAAGTATGATAATTATTCTACGCCTACTAGCATGTTGCCTTTACCTCCTGATTCTTTAATCGGTCTTGTGGGTAAGAATGGGCAGCCTAGCAAGACGCAGCCTTTTAGTTACAATATTTATCGAGGCGGTATAAATATCAGTATGCCGATTTTTATAAAATCTCTTTACACACTTGCTGATAAAGCCAGGGTGATGCAGTCAAGCGCGCGTGCAAAAAAGAGAATTAATCTTGTACAAAATGAAGCGGTTATAGTAAGTAGCAACGCAAATCTTATTTATTTAAAAGCTTTAAAGAAGGCTTTATCCACTAAGGCGCAATCGCTGCAAAGAACTAGAAAAGTTATACGTCTTGGAGTTAGTAATGGCAGACTTGCAGAATCTAATCTTTACAGTATAGATGACAGTTTAAATCAGATAAAAATAGCATTAAATAATATCAATATACAAAAACAACAGATTTTAAGTAAGATAGACGCACTAACTGGTATCTGGCTAAAGGGCCCCGTAGGCATGAAGCTAGATGGAATGTTCAAATCAAATGAATTTGATTCACTAGCTCCTCTTGAAAAAACCATCCAAGCACAAAGGCTTGAGGTTAAAGCTCAAAAAGAGACACTTTATCCAAGTATTATCGCACACGGAAGTTACATGTACCAATATGGCGCAGCTTACAATACAAAGCAGGGCGTTTATAACAGATATGGAGATGTCGGCCTTATTGTTAACATTCCTCTTTTATCTATGAGTGATTATATGGGCATCAAAAAAGCTAAAGTAAAACTTCTGATATCTCAAGACAGACTTGATGTCTCTAGAAGTGAACTTGGAGCAAAGGCAAAGATGCTAAAGTCGTCACTGCCTTTACTTAAACAATCACTTACTCTTGATAAAAACAATATCAAAAACAAAGAAGAATTATTAAAAATAGCAAAAGTCAGCTATCTAAACGGAAGAATGCCGGTAATTGATTTTTTAAAATA
>WFMO01000155.1 GCA_015489055.1 Helicobacteraceae bacterium
ATAAAGTTAAGCGTACCAAAATTTTGAGCTTTTGCTTTTTTGGTGTTAGCGCTTGCGATCTCTTGATTAAAATTAGCCATTTTAATCTGAAGATTATTTTTTTTGACCAATAAGATAGCGTCTTGTAGTGTTAATTTTGAGATGGGTTTAACATTCTCAGCATTTAATAACATTATAGAACATAGAATAATCATTAATATCTTCATGCCACTCCTTTGTTAGGCTTGTAATAAAAAGTTTGTAATTATAACCAATTATACTTATAACTTTATTACATAAAAGTCATAAGAATTTATGCTAATAAACATTTTTTTGTGATAATATTTTTTTCAATTTATGCTTAATTTCTCTTATTTTAGCTGTTGTGAGCTTATATATAGCAGTAGAATTGAGATAGGCAATGGCGTGTGATATTAATTTGTAACTATTATTGAACCATCTAAAGCTAATCAAGATCTCTTTTGCAAATGAAAATATCCAAAATGAAAAGCTAGCTATCACGATCTTTAAGATATATATCGCAACCCCTAAGACGATAAAGCCTTGCGCTAGAGCAATAACTGAGACTATATCTATGCTCTCTGCTATTAAAAATGGTAGTAGAAAAATCATTAAAACAACATATCTATTTTGTTTTAATATAATCTCTTTTGATTTTTGAATAATATCAAATTTTAATATAAAAGTTCTGATTTTGACAACAAAAAGATTCCAGACAATCTCTTCGAGTATGATATATACCACAATCAATATAATTTTGAAGAAATTGATAATTTTATTGTTCATTTAATGCCCTGTTTTTATAAAAGTTTATCATAACTTTTAGATTTTAAGTCAAAAAAGGTTAAAATTTCAATACAAACATATTTAAAGGCGACTATCTATGAATATATTTTTAACAGGCGGAGCAGGATATATCGGAAGCCATACATGTATAGAGCTTTTAAATGCCGGATATAATGTAACTGTTTATGATAATCTTAGTAACTCATCACAAGAATCTTTAAGACGGGTAGAAAAGATCACTTCAAAAAAAATTAGGTTCATACATGGCGATATCAAAGATGAACAAAAACTTATATCTTCACTTAGCGGCATGGACGCAGTTATCCATTTTGCAGGATTAAAAGCTGTTGGAGAGTCTGTTTTAAAACCGCTTGAGTATTATGACAATAATGTAGTAGGAACTATTATACTTTTAAAAGCGATGCAAAAAAAGGAGATTAAAAAGATAGTTTTTAGCTCATCTGCCACCGTTTACGGAGACCCTTTGTTTTTACCGCTAACTGAAGAACACCCTTTAAGAGTTACAAACCCGTACGGTCAAACAAAGCTGATGATAGAAGAGATATTAAGGGATTTGTATAAATCTGATGATAGTTGGGCTATATCGATACTTAGATATTTCAACCCCGTAGGAGCTTATAAAAGCGGCAGTATAGGCGAAGATCCACAAGGAGTGCCAAATAATCTTATGCCTTTTATATCTCAAGTAGCTGTAGGCAAGCGCGATGAATTAAATGTTTTTGGAGATGATTATGATACGCCTGACGGTACAGGTGTTAGAGATTATATACATGTAGTAGATTTAGCAAACGCACATGTAAAAGCGCTGCAAATATTAGATGAGCCAAAGTGTGAGGCAATCAACATAGGAACAGGCAACGGTTATAGCGTTTTAGAGATGGTAAAAGCTTTTGAGAAGGCGTCAGGTAAAAAAGTCGCCTATAAAATCATGCCAAGAAGAGATGGAGATATAGCCGCTTGTTACGCTAAAGCGCAAAAGGCAAAAGAGATGCTTGGATGGACGGCTCAAAAAGGCATAGATGAGATGTGTGAAGACACATGGAGATGGCAGACAAATAATCCAGATGGATACAATACAAATGCACAGGAGTTTTAAATGAGTAAAACCGTTACACTGGAAAACATATCTTTAAAAGATATAAAAATGATTGCTTTATGTGCCGCAGATGCCGTGATGCAGATTTATAGACAGGATTTTTCGGTTGTGTACAAAGAGGATAATTCTCCACTTACAGAGGCTGATATTGCGTCAAATGAGATTATATGCAATGCATTGCAAAAACTCTACCCGACAATCCCGATTCTCTCAGAAGAGAATAAAGCCATAGATTACAAGATAAGAAAAAGCTGGCAATACTATTGGTGTATAGACCCTATCGACGGCACAAAAGAGTTTATCAAAAAAAATGGCGAATTTACTATAAATATTGCTCTTATACATAAAAATAAACCGGTACTTGGTATTGTTTACGCGCCGGTAACAGGTGATATGTACAGCGCAAAACAGGGCGAAGGGGCATATAAAAACGGACAAAAACTTCCTTTACATGTAAACAGTGATACATCAAAAAGATTAACCGTAGTTGCTTCAAGATCGCATCTTAGTCTTGAGACTCAGGAATTCATAGATACTCTTGATGCTAAAGAGGTGATAAAACTAACCAAAGGAAGTTCGTTAAAGCTTTGCATGGTAGCAGAAGGCGTGGCAGATATATACCCCAAACTCGGACCAACGATGGAATGGGACACAGCAGCAGCTGATGCTATTGCAAGAGAAGCTGGAAAAATGACATATCAGTTTAACTCAGACAAAGGGCTCATGTACAATAAACAAGATCTTTTAAACCCCTGGTTTGTGGTAAAGTAAACAACATACCAATAGAAATTTTAAACGCTCTTGATAATTTTAAGATTTTCTCATACTTTTTAAACACTCATCTAAAGAGTCTTTGTAGTATGGTATGTTGATGCTAAAATCTTTTTTTATTTTTGATTTATCCAGTACACTGTAGTGCGGTCTTTTTGCAGGCGTTGGATACTCTTTTGTTGAAATCGGAACTACCCTACATGTAATCTTTGCCATGCGCATAATCTCTTTTGCAAAATCATACCAACTGCATACCCCTTCGTTTGCGTAGTGATAAATTTCTGTCTTTTTATTTTCTATTTTTGGTAAAATACTCATTATAGTTTTTGCTAAATCTTTTGCATACGTTGGTGTTCCTATTTGATCAAAGATAACTTTTAGCTTTTCTTGTTCTCTTCCTAATCGAAGCATGGTTTTTACAAAGTTTGCGCCATGAGAGCTATACACCCATGATGTACGGATGATGATAGAGTTTTTAGGGTTTACATGTAAAAGCGCTTTTTCTCCTGATAGTTTGCTAAGCCCGTAAACTCCATTTGGATTTGTTGTATCATCTTCACGGTAAGGTTTGTAGTTTTTACCGTCAAATACATAATCAGTTGAGATATGAATGAGTTTAATATTATATATTTTTGCAAGTCTTGCAAGATATGAAACTGCCAAATGGTTTATATCATCGGCATGTATTTTGTCTTGTTCGGCTTTATCTACTGCTGTATATGCCGCACAGTTTATGATGGTATTTATGCTATTTTGGTTTATAAACTTTTCTATGTCTGACTCATTTGTGATATCTAAAGTTGTTTTATCCGTAAAGAAAAAATTATAATTATATGACTTTGATATATCTCTAAGTTCAGAGCCCAATTGACCGCTTGAACCTGTAACTAGGAT
>WFMO01000156.1 GCA_015489055.1 Helicobacteraceae bacterium
AAATCTTTTAAAATCCCACATCTATTCAACAGATTTATTTATTCTTTTTTTAGAGATACAAAAGCTAAAAAGTCGTACGAAAATTCATTAAAAATTTTACAATTCACTCCAAAACCCATAGGATACATAGAATTTTATAGCACCGGGCTTTTAAAAGAGAGCTATTTCATTAGCGAAAAATTTGATTTTGATTTTACCATCAGAGAGCCGTTGCTAGATAGTGCCTTCAAAGACAGACAAAATATTCTAAGAGCTTTTGCTAGATTTACCCTGCAACTTCATAATTCCGGTATTTTTCACAAAGATTATTCACCAGGAAATATCTTAATAAAAAAAACTAAAAAAGAGTACATATTTAAAGTTGTAGATATAAACAGAATGGAATTTAAACAACTCTCTCAAAGAAACAGGGCCAAAGGATTTGCTAAATTATGGGCAAATGACGACCTGCTTAAAATTATCGCCGATGAATATGCATTGCATTACAATGTGGATAAAAAGTTTAAAAATCAAGTTTTATACTTTTCAAATAAAAACAAAAAGATGAAAAATATAAAGAAAAGATTAAAAGGTCAGCCCGTCAATGACTAAAAGAATCTCACATATTTCCTGTGTTATAATCGTGAAAAATGCACAAAAAACCATTACAAACACTCTTGCATCATTATCTCTTTTTGATGATGTGGTTTTGTATGACAACGGTTCTACCGACCAAACGATACAGATTGCAAAAACCTTTAAAAATGTGAACTTAATCCAAGGTAAATTTAAAGGTTTTGGCTGGACAAAAAACCATGCTGCAAAATTTGCAAAAAATAATTGGGTGCTATCTTTAGATGCGGACGAAACAATATCTATGCAGCTTGCAGATACGCTTTGCCTACTCAAACCCGACCCTGATAATATTTATATCATTAAACGGATAAATTTTTATAAAGATTTTGAGATAAAACACTGCTGGGGTAATGATATGCTTATGCGGCTTTATAACAAAAATATAACCTCTTTTTCAGACAGCTTTGTTCATGAACATCTGCTTATAAAAAATCTACATGCCGTTACGATTGACGGTACGCTCAAGCATTTTCCATACAGTGACATAACAGATTTTATAATCAAACTGGATATTTACTCTACGCTGTTTGCAAAAGATAAGGCAGGTAAAAAATCTTCATCTCCAGCCAAAGCTCTTTTTAACGGGGTATACTCCTTTATCAAGACATATTTTTTTAAACAAGGGTTTTTAGACGGATATGCGGGACTTGTAATCGCTTTTTCGCATATGGCTACTAATTTTTATAAATACATCAAGTTGTATGAGCTTAACAAGGAACTTAAAAAGTAGAAAGTTCTTTTTTCACGCTTTTTAAAATTATTTTACGATTTGCCTCATCTTGTGGGAGCATATAATGTTTTTGCAAGGCTTCATCTCCTACAGCCCTCCAACGTGCGGCACTGGCAAATAAAGAGTCTGCAAAAAAAGTCATAGTCGCAGTGCCGACAAGAGAAGCTAAATGATATGTGCCAGTTGACGTAGAGACAAAAAGCTTAAAATTAACTATGAGTTTTGCAAAATCGACAATGCCCTCATTTGAGAGATAAAAAATAGCAGATGTGTCTTTTAGGCGTTTTTGCATCTGTGATTGCAACATTTTCTCATCAGGTCCAAAGGTTAATACTACTTGATATTTATTTACATGTAGGACTTCACGGATTAAAATCTCATATTCATCCAAGCTCCAGTTAGCATCAGAAGAACCGCCAAAACCAACATGAAAAGCTATTATATCTTTCTTTATACGATTATCTGCACAAAATTTTTGATAAACTACATCCGCATCATCAAATCGTAAAAGTGGTTTTTCGTAGTTTGTATCTATATCAGGAAAAAGTATTTTTGTAAGCTCAAGGTTATACTCAAATTCTGCCATTTTGACTTCTGAGCGTCTTTGCTTAATGCGTTTATTATAAAAAATCTGTGCAATTTTTGTAGCAGGCGCAATACGAATTTTTATGCCGGCTAAAAACTGCGCAAAGGCTACTCTTGTATTTGAAAAAAGGGTGACAGATGCATCTATTTTGAACTTTTTAAGTTTTTTTGAAAACTTAAAAACATTGCATCCATCATCAGTTATAACCCCATCAATAAAATCACACTCTCTAGCTAGCGGAGCATTCATAGAGGAAACACATACATATATCTTGTTGTTTTTGTCGTAATTTTTCAACACCTTACAAGTAGGAAGTGCTGTTATAAAATCGCCTAATTTATCTGTACGAACAACTGCGATATTCAAATCTTCATCTCACACCGATCTGAAAATACTCAAATCCGATTTTTTCCATTTTGTCTTTATTAAACTGGTTGCGCCCGTCAAAAAAGACATTTACCTTTAAAAGTTCTTTCATTTTAGAAAAATCAGGGCTTCTAAATTCAGGCCACTCTGTTATCAAAATCAGCGCGTCAGCACCCTTTAACGCTTCATATTTATCGTGTACATAAAAAACCCGCTTGTTATCTTTTAGATAATGGCTTTTTGCTTCATGTATAGCTTTTGGATCATAGGCTACTATTTTAGCGCCTTTTGATGTTAAATCTTTGATAATAGTTATAGAGCTTGCTTCTCTCATGTCATCTGTTTCTGGTTTAAAGCTAAGTCCCCAAACTGCAAATACCCTACCACTTAAATCTTCACCAAATTTATCTGTCACTTTATTTGGTATAACATGTTTTTGCTCATCATTAACAGCTTCAACTGCTTCTAAAACACGTGAAATATATCCAAATTTTCTAGCGGTTTTCGCAAGTGCCTGCACATCTTTTGGAAAACAGCTACCGCCATATCCACAGCCTGGATATATAAAACTGTACCCTATCCGGCTGTCACTTCCTATGCCTTTTCTTACCTCATTTATATCAGCTCCTACTCTTTCACATATCTGACTCATCTCATTCATAAAAGATATTTTTGTTGCCAACATGGCATTTGCCGCATATTTTGTCATCTCGGCGCTTTTTACATCCATGCCTATAAAGGCATCTTTTTGTTTCATAAAAGGTGCATATAAATCATGCATAATTTCCATAGCTTTTTTACTATCTGCTCCTACAACCACACGGTCGGGATGTAAAAAATCATTAATCGCCGCTCCCTCTTTTAAAAACTCCGGATTTGATACAACATCAAAATCTATCTGCTTATCTTGCAATTCCAAAGAGATAGTTTCTCGTACAAGGTTTGCCGTTCCCACCGGTACTGTAGATTTATCAACCACAACAGTATAATGTTGCATAAATCGTCCGATATCTTTGGCTACATGTAATACATACTGCAAATCCGCGCTCCCGTCTTCACCCATAGGAGTCCCCACAGCTATAAAAATCACATCCGCATCTTTTACGCCCTGTTTTATATCTGTTGTAAAGTCAAGAGTTTTGTTTTGGTAACTCTCAAGCAGCATCTCTTCAAGTCCCGGCTCATAAATGGGAGAGATGCCTTGCTTAAGCGCATCTATTTTTGCCTTATCTATATCCACGCAAACAGTTTGATTTCCCATCTGAGCAAAACAAACACCGCACACCAGCCCTACATAACCCGTACCCACAACAC